>JAQWRF010000167.1 GCA_029243845.1 Planctomycetota bacterium
AAAATAATGATTTCAGCCTCAATCCTTGCCTTCTCAAGCCTGTTCGCTCAGGCCCAGCACCCAGAACCTCATACACAGAAAGTCATCGTGAAAAACGGTGAGATCATCACCGAACTAGGCTCTGAAGCAAATTCTGACACAAGTAAAGAAATTTCCATCACCATCCACACCAGCGATGCGCATGAAATTCTTAGCGGGCTTGATCAAGAAAAGGGTGTAAAGGTCATGGGCAGTGTAAAAATGATTACTATCGATGAAGATGGTAATAAGCAAATAGTCGAATTCGATTTAGACGATATGCCAGAAGGCTTTGATATCCAAGGATTGCTCGGCGAAGAATTGGATGGTCTTCCTGAAATGCTTGGGATGATGCGCGGCCAGCAGGGCGACTTTGATATTGAAATCGACAGGTTACACGGCGATTCCGAACACGAGGGTTGGGGTGGCGAGCATGACGAGCACGGTCAACGTGGTGAGCGTGGCGAACATGACGGTGCTTGGATATTTGGCAGGAGTGACATGAGCCACGACATGCCGCACATGATGGATATGGGCGACATGGGACAATTCATGATAATGGCTCAACCTAACGAGCGCGGTCAACGTGGTGAGCGTGGCGAACATGACGATGCTTGGATATTTGGCAGGAGTGACATGGGTAACAACATGGGGTGGTTGCAAGAGCTTCCAAATCCTATGATGATGGGCAAGTACAGAAATCCGTGGAGCGACAACAATCGTGGCAATAACGATATGGTCGAAGAGATGCACCACCGTATCGACAACCTTGAAGAGATGGTCGACGAGATGCATCACCGCATCGACAACCTTGAAGGTAGCTTAGAGAATATCGAATCAATGCTCCACGAACTGCTAGAACGTCGCTAAAATGACGGTACAAACAATTGTTTACTCCTGTGTAAACACGAACAACTAACCACTTAATAACATAATGCGCTACTTACTTCCTTTACTATTTCTTCTTGGTGCTTGCCAAACTCCATCCGTCACCGTAGAAACGGATGGCAGCACTCAAACAGTCGCCATCCTTACTAGCAATGTCATTGACGATGGCACATGCGCGATGCAAGCAGATTGCGAAGCTGGTGCTTCAGAATGCTCTATGGAAGGCGATGCTGACTGTGACAAAATGGGCACAGCTGACTGCCCAATGGCTGGCGCTACAGAATGTTCTATGGAAGGCGATGCCGACTGCTCAATGAAGAGCGACGCTGACTGTGACAAGATGGACGCAGCTGACTGCCCAATGGCTGGCGCTACAGAATGTTCTATGAAAGGCGATGCCGACTGTGCCAAAGAAGATTGTGCTGAAGGATCTGCTTGCTGCGAGCAGTCTGAATGCGAAGAAGAGTAATTTTTACTCTACAAAAAAAACCCGTCATCATTACGATGGCGGGTTTTTGCATTGGTAGCGATATTTATTAAACTGAAATTTCGCCGTCTGGGACTCGGACATCGGCGCGTAATTCCAATGCCGGATCAACCACCTCGTACATAAACTCGCGAACTTGATTCGGAGCACGTCCTATGAATTTAGACGGATCTAACAAACTATCAAGATCATCGGCCACGGCAGCAAAGACTGGGTCGTTCTTTATGCGCTCAAGCAAATCGTTGACGCCATCTTCGGCTTTCAAACGATAAGCAGCTTTGTGGGAGTGCACGCGAATCGCTTCGTGTAACTCTTGACGGTCACCGCCCTTTTGCACGCATGCCATCAGGATAGTCTCTGTAGCCATGAACGGTAATTCTTGAGCGAGATTTTGCTCGATCACGCGAGGGTAAGGCACCAAGCCACTTGCCACATCTTGCACCAATAGCAAAATCGCATCTACTGCCAGAAATGATTCTGGAATCGCGATACGCCGGTTAGCAGAGTCATCGAGTGTGCGCTCAAGCCATTGGTTGGATGCCGTCTCTAAGGCATTCGGCGCGAGGTTAAGCAAGTAGCGTGACAAAGCACAGATACGTTCACTGCGCATTGGATTGCGCTTATAAGGCATTGCGGATGAACCAATTTGGCTCTCACCAAACGGCTCTTCGAGCTCGCGGCGGTGCGCCATCAAGCGAATGTCCGTAGCAAACTTAGAAGCTGACGCACCAATAGAT
>JAQWRF010000173.1 GCA_029243845.1 Planctomycetota bacterium
TCTAAATGCTTCTTGAATAGAACTCGCGATTCGACGTCATTTTTATAGCCGAGCAACATCGGCTTCAATGCCGCGGGATGATTCGCCACAACATAGTCATATAACGACCACGCCAACGCGTGCTGCTCTTCTTGTAGAACACCGGAGGTCAGTTGGGTGAGCGTTGGCAAAATGTAAGTTTTGTTTTTGCGTAGATACTTTTTCATCGCTACGCGCCACTGCCCATTCTCGTAATGGAGACCCGAGTTCGCCTCGTCAATGCAGTAGGTCGCCACGCGCGCAAATAATTTATCTTCGTACCAATGCGCAGCACCGACGTCGAACCACCCGGCTTTTTTGTTGCCAATCCATGATACTTGATGCACCGACGACAACATTAAGTGAATCGAGACATGCACCGCGTTGCGCACGACTTCTAGGGCATCATTGCTCAAACCGTAGCCATTACTAAAACTCGATACCGCAGGATTCATTCCGTAAAACTTTAAGTCGGAGCCGCCATTGCTGCCAAGAATCTCAACGCACACTTCTTGGTGATCTTTTTCTGAGGTCCAGTACCATAAACGTGTACGGTTCGAGTAGTTGAATGGTTGAGCCTCGAAGTGCTCATCAAATAAAGATGCCGCCGCCTCACATTCCGTGGCCATGGAATGCATCAGCTGATGAGTGTCCATGTTTTTGCTACCGTTTTTCATCTTTTTCGCGGTAACACATAAATCAAAATGATCCGTCAGTATTCGTGGTAACTCGCGTTCGAGCAAAACGCCCGGTTCGGTAGTCGATTTAATAAAGCGCTCCATCTTGCCGAGTTGCTGTTGACGTTTGACAAACAGCGGCCCACTTTCGCAACCGTTGCAATCGACCAGCAACGCTCCAGAACAGTCTTTGCATTGCACGGACTCCGAGCAATACGTTACCTGATGCTCGGCATCAAATAATTTGCCATGGTTGCTACAGTCTTTCGCCCCCATGAAATCACATTTCTTGCAACCAAGCGAGATGTCAATCTCAGGCTTGGATGGTTCTTCATCTAGCTGTGGGCATAGTGATAGAGCGAGAGCAACGAAAAGCATCATCTTTAAATCATAGCAATCCGCCAAGTTATCATGTTGAGGATGCCATCCGTATTCCCGCCGTTTCTCAAATCGTCGATCCCTAAATCAGAGTTCGCTGTTTACCGCGCGTTAAGTAATAATTTATCTGACGAGTGGCTGGTAATCTATTCGCCGCGATGGACGAAAGTCGCCAAAGACGGACGGCTGTTTTCCGGCGAGGCTGACTTCTTAGTCTTTCACCCGAATCACGGCATGTTGTTGATAGAGGTGAAGGGCGGTGGTATTAAATATATGCCTGACACTAACGAATGGTTTACGACTAACGCAGCCGGCGATTCGCATCCGATTAAAGACCCCTTCCAGCAGGCCAGTGGTAATTTGCGCTCGGTAGTAAAAACATTATGCGCACAGCAAAAGCTAGCATCACTGCCTGTCACTTATGGTCATGCCATCATGTTTACCAGCATGCGCGAATTGGGCACTTTTAGCCATCCACAAAATCAAGGTGGCATTGTGGCGACTGCAAACGAACTGCCTTTTATTGAAGACTGGATCATCGCGGTCTTAGAAGGCTGGCGCGGCCCCGAAAACGATTGCGATTTGTCTCCCGAACAGTTCGCAGAATTACTTAAACACACCTTCGTTCCTGCCCTCGACATCCCGCCGCAGCTTGGTGCCGATATCGCAGTCGAGCGCCTTACTTTCCAAGAACTCTCTGGCGAGCAATTCGATTTGCTCGACGGCTTACACGCGGTGCCCAATGTCGCAGTACGCGGTGGTGCTGGTACTGGCAAAACTATTCTTGCGATGAAGAAGGCGCTTAATCTGGCATTAAGCGGCGTTCCAACTCTTTTAACGTGTTACAACAAAGCGCTAGCCAAATGGATGAAGACTCGTTTAGAGTCCATGCTCGAGCGCAACAATCAGCTGTGGTTAATGAAATCAGGAATGCTCACCGTCAGCAACCTGCATAACTACGCACTATCAAAACTAGACATCGATACTCAACAAATAGATTGGGACACCATTCCGAGTTTGCTGAAAGAAAAAATGGCCGAGGCCCCTGAAGAATTTATTCGTGCCATCATCATCGATGAAGGTCAAGACTTCGGCGCCGATTGGTGGGAAGTTATTCAAGAGCTACAAGTTAAAGAAGGCTCGAGCCTCTGGATATTCCATGATCCCAATCAATCAATTTATCAATTGGAAGATGAAGTCGCTAAAGTGCCAGATATGGTGCCTTTTGAATTAACACGCAACTACCGTAACACCAAGTCCATTCACAACGAGCTCATGCCACTATTCGAGGGCAAAGCATTGACGGCAACGGGTCCTAGTGGGCGTCCACCTGAACGCGTGCAACTTAAAACTGGGCAGTCGTCACTTGAAGTGGTCACTACACTAGTCGATCGTTTAGTGAATCAAGAGAAAGTTCCGGCGCATGAAATTGCAGTGCTCACGCCGACGCGCAAGCATAGTGATTTGTTCGTTAAAGAAATAGCCGGTATTAAAACTCAGAAATCGGGCGAAGTCGAATTAGATAAAGTCATTGTCGAGACCATTTTTAGTTTTAAGGGGCAAGAGCGTCCCGTTATCATTTTGTGCGAGATGCATAAACAAGAATACGCCGATACACGACGTTTACGCTACACTGCGATTAGCCGCGCTTCGCATCACTTAATTGAAGTCATAGAATAAGCATGTTAAATGAAAAACAACTAGTCACCGACATCGCACAGCAGTTGCAAACACTTGCTGGTGCGGCGCCGTCCGCGTTTGCCGTTTTGGGCTCGGGATGGAAAGAGCAAGCGGAATCTTTAATCAGCGTTGAGCAGCGCATTAACTTAGCCGACATCCATCACTGGCCATTGCCAGCAGTGGCGGGGCACGGTGGCGAGTTGGTTGTTGGTCAACTCAATGATTCTGATAAACGCGTGGCGTTTATCACTGGTCGCGTTCATGCCTATGAAGGATATAGCGGTGCCGAACTAGTACGTGGCGTGCGTGGCATGATTGAGTGGGGCGCGAAGAATGTGCTACTACTAAACGCCGCCGGTTCCTTAAGCGAAGATATGCCGCCGGGCAGCTTAATGTCGTTAAGCGATCACATTAACTGCTCACTGCCAAACCCATTGGCCGGCGGCGAGTTTGTTGACCTGGTGGACATGTACCATCCCGAGTGGCGCGCGGCGCTACTTGAAAAATGCCCCGACATCACGCCGGGTATTTACGCGGCATGCATTGGCCCGTCATACGAGACTCCAGCCGAAGTAGCGATGCTCCAAAAAATGGGGGCCAACGC
>JAQWRF010000180.1 GCA_029243845.1 Planctomycetota bacterium
TTGCCTTCCGTCAGCGGATTGCCAGCATTTGAGCTCGCGCATATTTCTAGTGTGCCATTGTTGTCAACCAACCATGCCCAGCCAGAACCGAATTGGCCCATCGCTGCTGCTTTGAATTGAGCAACGAAGTCATCGAAAGAACCGAAGTCACGGTCGATAGCTGCAGCTAAATCGCCGGTAGGCGCACCGCCACCTTGAGGCTTCATGCACTTCCAATAGAAGCTGTGGTTATAAACTTGAGCAGCTTGGTTAAACACTCCACCTTCAGTGGTGGTGATTAACTCTTCAAGAGACTTCGATGAGTCGCCGCCAAGCAATTCGTTTAACTTAGTAAGGTAAGCATTATGGTGCTTACCGTGGTGGAATTCTAGAGTCTCGGCACTGATGTGCGGAGCGAGGTCGGAGATGCCGTAAGGTAGATTTGGTAATTCGTAAGCCATGGTTATGTAATGGGTAAATTGGGGCTGATAGGATAGCAGATTGTGAAACGGTTGAGACCCACTTCTGCACTGCTAATGTTGCTTGCCATTGATTTTATTTGGCAACTCATTAGTTTGTATTTGTCCGTCGGAGAAAACCCCACTTTGTTGGCTTTATCAGGGGATTCACTCGAATATTGGCATATGTCGGACTCGATTCTCGACGGCAATTTAGTACAAAAACAACCCTTTTTATCTGCGCCACTTTACCCCTACTTTATAGCTTTATTACGTGCACTCGGATTAGATATTGTTGGTGTTATGGTCGTGCAGATTGTATTGCGTAGTGCAACGGCATGGCTCATTACCGCGTGTAGCAAAAAGTTGTTCGATAATGCTTGGTTGAGTTTTGCCTCTGCAGCATCTTTTTTATTACTACTCGAGCCAGCTTATTTCGCCACGCGAATGGTTAATTCATCGCTGCAACTTTTATTAGTGGCTGGCGTGGTTTTCACTTTCTTGCGCTTTCGTGAAAGTCAAAGTGCCCGTCGAGCAGTTGGCTATGGAGGCACTGTCGGTTTGGCGATCTTGGCGCACCCGCCGTTGCTGGCGAGCGTTCCTTTTTTAGCATGGCAGGCTCTTCGTAAAAGCAAACAGCGCCAGATCGGCCTATTAGTTGTTTCTAGCATGGTACTGGTCACAGCCACGGCAACGGTACACAATGCGCAAGCCACAAAGGACTCCCCGGGAGGCATAGAATTCATCCCGGTTAGCGCCCAAGCAGGAGTGACCTTTGCTCACGGTAATGCGCCCGGATCCAATGGGACATACCAGCCTCTCGAAGGTGTTTCAGCAAACCGCCTCCGCCAGAACTCCGACGCCTACGAAATTGTCAAACAGCAAACTGGCAAAGAAGGTTGGCAACACACTTCGGACTTCTACATGCAGCAAGGCTTGGATTACTGGGCAAGTAATCCTGGCGCCGCAGTATCTTTGTTTTTCACTAAACTGCGCTGGCTATTCGCCGGCGACAATTACGGAGATTTATTCTTCATCAACCTCGAGATAAGCGACGACGCGTGGCCACGCCCGGCCACCCCGTTGAACTTCATAAAAGTCGGGTGGCTATTGCCACTGTCGCTTGTGGGCCTAATCATGTTATGGCGGCGGCGCAACCCTGCGCGATTGCCGCTTACATTATTATTTTTGAGCGCTGCTGCCGTCGTTGTAGTCTTTTGGTATTCACCGCGCTATCGCTTGCCCTTGGTGCCTATCGCCGCAATAGTTACACCATGGGCCATTTATAGCATTGGCCGTTCGCGCAACTTTATAACTGCCCTGCTTATCGCGATGCCCATTCTCATTATTGAGGGCAGTTCGGCAATGGACGACTTCGACCCTATAGATGAGTCCATGGCGGGATCCTTTAATTTGAATACCGGCTTGAACTACATGGAGCTAGAGCAATACGAGTTAGCGATTCCACGCTTTGAATATGCCATTGGACATGGCCAGAACAAAGCGGTCACCCACATCGCCCTCGCCGAATCTCAGGTAAAAATAGGTACCGCATTCGGGCAACAAGGCGACATCAGTGCTGCTGACTTAATGTTTAATGCAGCAATCGAAAACTACTATACTGCGCTAGAATTGAATCCGTCTAAAGACGATGCGCGACAATCATTAGTGAGCGTTTTAGAATTTATGAAACGCAATCCTGAAGCAAACAAAGTAAAATATGAAGGCAAAAGAATTAAAAGCCAGTGATCTGCGCTGGCAGTGTCCGGCAACCTGGGCTCCAAAAGCAAAGGCTAACGCCGAGTCCTCCATTTCACAGCGACTCTTCGGGCAGCAACGTGCCCTAGACGCTATCGAAATGGGCTTAAACGTCGATTCCCCAGGCTACAATATTTTCGTTTGCGGTATTGGCGGCACCGACAAAGCTGAAGTCATGCAAGAACTTCTCGAGTGCATGAAGTTCGATGCTCATGGCGTTGTCGACCATGTGTTCGTACATAATTTTCACGAACCTATAAACCCGCAGCATTTAGAGCTGCCTTTAGGTGCTGGCATCAAGTTGGTGGTCGGCATGCGCAATTGGGTTCACGCACTGCGCACCGAGATACCTAAACTACTGAAAAGTGAAGACCACCTGAAGCGTCGGCATCATTTGTTTGCACGTTACCAAAAAGCAGAGTCGCAACTATTCAGGCGCTTTGAGGCTAAGCTGCAAAAATCCGGTTTGGCATTAGTGGTAATCGATGAAGACAAAGGCACGCGCAAAGATATTCACTTGCGCATCAACGGTGAAGTTTGCTCGCCGGAACAAGCGTTGCAATTACCGAGCAAGCAGCGGCTGTCCGCGGCTAAGATGAAGAAGGTGTTTGCTGCGCGTGCCGAGTTTTTACCGCAAGTAGAACAAACACAGAACAAGGCCCGGGCAATGGCATTGCGATTAATTCGCGAGAGCAACAACATCGACGAATCCGTAATGACTGAGGCTGTGCAAGGTATCACAGTAGCGCTGGCTGAAGATCTCGACGCCGAGATGAACCTGGCCTCATGGCTTGGTGATTGCGCGCAATTCGCTGTAAACCATCCACGCATGTGGATACGCTCGGCCGCCACTGCTGACGAAACAGAAGACTCCATGGGTCAACGCAGTTTTGAAGTGTTTGAAGTCAATGCGGTGCGCACCATGCGCGAAAAAATAGTGCCTATTGTGTTCGAGCCTCATCCGAATTACTCCAACCTGTTTGGCACCATTGAACGCTCTCAAAGCCAACAAGGTCTCGGTTATGTGCATCATGCGGTGCGGCCTGGCTCTTTGCTACAGGCGGATGGTGGTATTTTAGTCTTGAACGCTCGCGATGTTTTCAAAGAAGCCGAGGTTTGGCGCGCTCTTAAGCGTACTTTGCAATCTGGGAAACTCTCTATTCATGCGCTCGAATCGCTATCGCCGCTCGGAATTACTGGTGCACGTCCTGAAGCAGTGCCGATCAAATTAAAAGTGGTGTTGGTTGGTGACAGTAATTTATACGACTACTTGCACGACGATGAATCGGATTTCCCGCGAATTTTCAAAGTGAAATCTGAGTTTGAAGACTCACTGCCCTTAATGAAAAAGCATGCTGCGAGCATCGCCAACTCTTTGCACCACATTAGCCGCGAAGAAAGCTTGTTACCTATTTCTAACACCGGCATGCGCGCCCTACTCGAACGCGCAGTCAGTGATGCTGGTGGGCGCAAACGCATTTCAACGCGCTT
>JAQWRF010000205.1 GCA_029243845.1 Planctomycetota bacterium
GAAGGCGGAGACCGCGACAAATGATTATCTAAATAATTCAACATCGCTGGGTGCGTTGCTGAATCTCTGAGCATGGTCGGAAAATCACGCCATACGTTATCGCGAATCACCTCGCGTTCATAATCGTTAATTTGCGAGAAAATCTGATTGCCTTTAGTGAAGCTGACGTTGAAGTGATTGCGCCAAAAATCTACCATTACTTCGCTTGCTTGCCTCTCAGACAATACCGCGCGTAACGCAACTGCTTGCATTAATTCACCCATTGGTAGTCGTTGCAAACGCCGCGCCGCTTTCTTTTCTTCCTCAGTCGCACCGCGGTCTGCCCTATTTTGCGCAATAAATTCAGAACAACCCGCAACACTCAAGTCGATTGTTTCAAACTCTGATAAACGCTCACGCAAATCAGGGTTAGTCGAAGCTTTAACTTGCAGCTGTTCATCGAGCCAAGCGGGGATGCCGCTTTTTAGGACCCTCTCAACGTCACCTGGGCGCGGCCCAAATGCCAAGCGGGAAAATAGATGTGCTATTTTTTCTCGCGGCGAGAGCGGTTCAAGCTTGGGGCTAGTCGATGGTCGTTTCATACAAGTCTTATTCTAATCAATAAAACCCCGCCGGCAACGTCTAGTTTCGCCAAATACCGGAGCCTTTACCGTTAATCAACGGTCGCCATTGGTGATCCGCAACCATCGAGAAGGGGCGCAACGGCAGGCTTCTTATTTCAACGAGGGGCTCAGTTCGCACATAGCCTACTTCCAACTCGCCATTGGCGCTAAGTTGCCATTTTGCCAGCAAAACAACATAACTCGATCTCTCAACCCGCCACTCGAGGGTTTGCCACTCGCCATCTTGCGAATAAATAGGCGTTGAAGTAAAAGCCACATTTTCGGACGGCCCGATATAGCGTGTTTCTATTCTTTGGGCATTTGGATTAAAAACATAACGCAAGGTATAAGCACCCCATCTACCGTTGTCCCACTGTTGCGCGTTAAGCCCATATTGAGAGTTACCGTCCATGAGCTTCAGGCTTGGCAGAGTGGAGCAACTCATGAGCAGTACCAGCAGCGCAAAAATTCTTACCACTTATAAAAGCCCTCGCCGCTTTTTTTGCCCAGCTTACCTGCGGCTACCATGTCGCGTAATATCTGCGGCGGCGCAAAACGGTCGCCAAGCTTTTCACAAAGATATTCGGCGATACCTAAACGTACATCTAGACCGACCAAGTCCGTCAAGCGCAACGGCCCCATCGGATGACGGTAGCCGAGTTCCATTGCTTTATCGATATCGGCAGCGCTGGCGACACCATCTTCGACCATGCGCATAGCTTCGAGACCAATACACACGCCCAATCGCGACGATGCGAAGCCTGGAGCATCTTGCACTACGATAGGCTCTTTGCCTAAGCGCTTACTCAACTCAACTGCCAAATCACAATTTGCAGCGTCCGTTTGTTCGCCAACAACCACTTCGAGTAACGCCATTAATGGCACTGGATTAAAGAAGTGCATGCCCAGAAAACGTTGCGGGTGATTCATACCGGCGGATATTTTGGTAATCGACAATGACGAGGTATTGCTGGCAATCAAACAATCGTCGGCAACAGCACTTTCAATTTGTGCCATAACCGATTGCTTCAGCTCTAACTTTTCAGGGATTGCCTCAACAACTAATTGCGCACCCGCACAGCTTGCTATCAAATCAGTAGATGTACTTAAACGCGACATCGTCGCTGCAACATCTTCAGGGCTAGCTTTACCTTTCTCTACAGCCTTTGCTAGCATGCGCTTGATATTAGCCAAGCCCGTAGCGACGGCATCGTCGTTGATGTCAAACAACACCACCTCTATGCCAGCCTGAGCGCAAACTTGTGCGATGCCATTGCCCATAGTGCCCGCGCCCAAAATAACGGCGCGCGAAATGGATTGTGCGTTAAGAGAATCACTCATGCCCTATTTTAAACGCACCGTCTCGCCATGCATTACCTGCGCCTCGCTCAATTCAAAAACGTGGGTGCCCTGCGAGTCACTCCATGTCATTTTTGTAACCATCGCCTCGCCATTACTACCGCTGCAGTAAGGCACGCGTACTTTGAATGCGCCATTGGCGTCGCTGCGCACATGGGCAGACCATTGATTCGCCACTAACTTTTTGCCATCGTGCATGAATTTAAAATCAACGACTACGTCGATT
>JAQWRF010000215.1 GCA_029243845.1 Planctomycetota bacterium
TCTCGAGTCTCAACAAAAAGAAACAGAGAAGTCGGGGGCTGCATGGATGGCATTCAATGCATCGCGCCTACGCGAAACGGGAAACCTGCAGCAATGGTTGTTTCAAACAGGTTACAACAAGGGTGCGAATAAATTGCTGCGTGATTTGTCGAAGTTACGAAAGTCATCTGAGGCTGCTATGACTGCACGCATTGATTCTGCTATCGCCTCGATTGAAACGATTGAGACCGACCCGAAGCTAGTGTCTACTGCCAGTGACATCGCGGGTAAAAACATTAAGTTTCTGACTCAGCAGTCACGGCACATAACGATTAAGTACCACGATGGCCTTCAAAGTAATCGCATCTCAGCGTTGCTCGAACTGGGCGAGCGAGCCATCGAGTCGTTTCGTACTAAAAACGTCGACCCTTATGTCGATGAAAAGTTCTTAGACAAAATACCTGACGGCGTGTTCCTCGAGTTCTTTTTTAGTACCGATAGCCAAGTTCACCAAGAAAAATTCTGGGAAGAGTATTACGGCTATGGCTGGGGAAACCCAACCCGAAAAGCCGAGCGCCTGCAAAGTTCAGGTACTGGCGCGCAGCAGGGTAAGCAAAAGATTTCATATTGGCGCATTGACGACCAGGCTGACCTTGAAGGAATCGTCGTGCACCAGCTTGGTCACCAGTTGGCACGGCACCACTATGGTATTTTCGGTGACACTCAAGACTGGCTCGAAGAGGGCTGTGGTTATGATTTATCGTTTAGCTTGTTGAATCGCAATAACGTGACTTGCAAATCTTTCGAGCCGCCGAAAAGATCCGAAGGCACAGTCGCTTCTGGTCCTGGCTCTAAAGGTAAAGACGAAGAGAATAAAACGGCAGTCGTCATGAGAGGCATGCGCGAGATCATGGCCGGAGTTGCCGCACATGCTGGCGTACCGTTTGATCAATTGGCTGCAAAGCGATTGCATGCCTTCCAGAACGAAGACATGGCAAAGTCGTGGGCCTTCTATGAGTACATCACGACGAAGCTCGGGAAAGTAGGACAAGAATGGCTACGCTTGCTTTGTAAAGCAGCCAACGGTGGGCAGTTCCAGAATAAGATACGGGAACACACCGAAGCGCAATTCGATTTCAAAGGGCAAGATTCCATCCGAATGCTTGAAGAGCAATGGGCGGCTTACTTACGAGACGTTTACGACATTAACTGACGGGCGCTTCTTTTCCGGCTCGCAATCGTGCCTTCTCATTCATCAAGCGCTTGCGCAGACGAAGTGTTAGCGGTGTGACTTCAAGTAGCTCGTCACGATCGAGATATTCTAAGAATTGCTCGAGACTCATTTTGTTAGCCGCCTTAACCTTTTCGGTATTGTCTTTGCTTGACGCGCGAACGTTTGTCATCTTCTTAGCGCGCACAACGTTTAGCGTAATATCCTTATCTTTATTGTTTTCACCAACAACCATGCCAGCATAAACCTGCTCGCCCGGCGCAACAAAGAATTGTCCACGGTCTTCAAGGTTAACTAGTGAGTATGCAGTGACCTGACCAGTATCCGAGGCAACCAAGCTGCCGCGATGGCGTAATTCGATGTCAGCGGCGCGCGGCGCATAGCCTTCAAGTGAAGAAGTAACGGCACCTTCTCCGCGACTAAGTGTCAATACGTTTGTACGAGCTCCTATCAAGGCACGAGTTGGAAGGCGCATCTTTATGCAAGTACGCGAGCCATGCTGGTGGATGTCATTTATCGCTGCCTCACGTTTGCTGAAAAACTCAATGATCTTGCCCACGTATTCGTTTGGCAAATCAACTTGAGCAGCTTCAAAAGGCTCGTGAGTAACCCCGTCTACTTCTTTAAGCAGAACCTTTGGCGAACCAACAGCGAACTCGTAACCTTCGCGTCGCATGTTCTCGATAAGAATGCCGAGGTGTAAAACGCCACGACCGGCAACAAGGTATCCACCGCTTGGCGAAATGCTGACGTGTAGGGCCGGGTCCATTATGGAAGCGCGCTCTAGGCGCTCTTGCACTTGGCGCGAAGTAACGAATGTACCTTCTTTGCCAGCAAATGGTGAGTCGTTAACCATGAATTCCATTTCGATGGTCGGTGCTTCGATTTCAATCGACTCAATCTTTTCTGGGTTTTCTCGACACGCAATCGTATCGCCCAATCCTAGGCCTTTCAAACCAGCGATGCAAGCAATGTCGCCTGCTTGGACTTGCTCACAAGCTTTGCGCTCCATGCCTTCGATATGATAAAGCTCTTTGATTACACCACGAGATGACTTGCCATCGTTCGAGATCAGTGTCACTTCACTACCGCGAGTCATCGTGCCACGCGTCACTCGACCAATGCCAATGGAACCCACGAAGTCATTCCAGTCAAGAGTTGCGATTTGCATTTGCAACGGCCCATCGCTATCGAATTTAGGCGCTTCAAAATTATTGAGGATGGCATCTAGCATAGGCTCCATACTGGTGCCTTGAGCCTTCTCATCTAATGAAGCCCAGCCATCGCGTGCGCTGCAGTAAATCGTAGGAAAATCTAAAGCCATCTCTTCAGCACCCAAATCAACAAAGAGGTCAAAGACTTCGCCAAGTACGGCATCGGCGCGCGCATCGTGACGGTCCATTTTGTTGACCACAACCATTGGGTTCAAGCCATGTGCAAACGCTTTCTCTAAAACGAAACGCGTTTGCGGCATCACGCCTTCGAAAGCATCGACGACGAGCAATACGCCATCCGCCATTGAAAGTACACGCTCAACCTGGCCACCAAAGTCAGCGTGTCCAGGAGTGTCAATCAAATTGACGCGGACGTCCTTCCAGGTTAATGAAGCATTCTTCGACAAAATGGTAATACCACGCTCGCGTTCGAGATCGTCGGTATCCATGATGCGGTCGGAGCCGACTTGCTGGCGATCTAAGGTGCCAGCAGCAGAGAAAAGTTTATCAACTAGGGTCGTTTTACCATGGTCAACGTGTGCAATTATCGCAATATTGCGGATGTTTATCACTTGAAGTAGCTTGTTTGTACGGAGTGTCTTAGAAAGACCCAAATAACATCTGGGTAAATGTGCTCACAGGCTGAGCTTCACGGGCGTCTTCCAATTGACCATTCAAGGATTGCAGCGATTCCATTAGCTCTAAATAAGCGTCGTCCTCAGCCAAAAGGCGGCCTATTGTACCCTCGCCCTCGCGGAAACGGCGGCTAACTTCTTTCATGTCGTCCATAATGCTTTGAAGCTGCATAGCGAGAGCGCCGTTTTCAAGGAACTGGCCTAATAGGCCAGAACGGCCTGCTCGCGCCTCTTCGAGGATGTCCCTGAGGTTGGTAGCGGTTTCACTTAGAGAACGAATCAATTCTGCGCCATTGGCGCGCATCTCAGGGTCGTTCAGCATAGCGCCAATCAGGCTGTCTGCATCGAGTACGTTCTCGGTGATCTTGACCATATCCCGGAAGGTGAGTCCGAGGTTCGTGAGCAAAGTGCTAAACGTCTCACGTTGCTCTTCGCTGCTGATTAGTGAGCCAATGACACCTTTACCCGCATTGACATCATCAAGAATGACATTCGCATTGTGCATAGCGGCGGCCAGGTCGTCAGCAATGGTGTCGTTATTAAGTAGTGCCCCGAGAGCACCTTTACCGTCGACTAGGCCGTCCGTCACTGATCTTAAATTGCCCATGATAGCGATAAAGTCATCGCGGTTTTCATTTACAACTTCGCCAATGCTTGCAAGAGGTGACGGCGCAACGATGCCCACCAATTGCGCGTTAAGGCTAAGCAGTGGGGCGTTTAACGGGCCAGGCTCAATTTCAATAACTCTGCCTCCGAGCATCGTAAACTCGGCTATGCGCATCATGTATCCTTCGTGAAGTGCTGGCGCAGTGTCAAACTCTAAGTCGACACTAATGCG
>JAQWRF010000222.1 GCA_029243845.1 Planctomycetota bacterium
CTAATCCGACGGTCGAGGATTCGAATCCTTCCGGGCGCACCATTTTCCCTTTAAGGGAGTGATGAGAGTTTGCGGAGAACACTAGAAGCAGTGTTCATGGTCAAATTTTGGCTCAGCTGTGTGGGGGTGACAAAGCCATCGAGTTATTAACGGTAGCTGTTCTACTCGAAAGTAACTGTCGTCACACTAGTGGTGATGGAGTGGCTAGGCATGACGGCCTGTATCAAAACCGTCAGTCCTGCTGCCCCCGCCGGCACTTGCAACGTTTGTGTAAAGGAGCCAGTGGAATCCGTTTGACCTCTGGCTGCCATTTTTGCCTGTGCAATATCAACAAATAGACCGGGGAACCCGTTCACAGAAGTTGACCCTGCTGTGAATCCGAACATGAAAGCGACGGGACTGCCTTCAGGCCCCGAGAACATACGAAGATTTGTTGGCGCCCCCGAGTCCAGAGGCCAAGCAGTCATACCAACTCTTTGAGAGACTGCGCCGTATTGAACGCCATTCACTTCAATATCGTATGAGTGGATTTGTCCGAACTCGCTTGAAGTCACTTGGGTCAAGGCCACTGCCGGGGGTGTGTTGGCTCGATCATTGAGGTCTTCCATTGCTTGACCATCAAGCGTGAATTCGAATGCCCGAGATTGACCCTGCGAATTTTCAGAAGCTCCCCATACGAACCACCTATCCATGCATGTAGGTCTCGTCCAGGAGCCACCAAGGCTTGGGAGGGCGACAAAGCTGTTCACGGGATCATTTAACTCGAGCGCGAAACCTTGCTCATGACCGGATGCATCAAGAAAATAGCCGCAGGCCTTGTCCCAAGAGTGTTCGCTGCCACTTAGCCCTGTAAGGCGCGCATTGCCCGTACCCGGTGTCGACAAGATTTCCATGCCATTTGGACCTCCCCAAACTGCAGCAAACTCACGTCCCGAAGGATCCCTCACCAGGCCACCGACAAGCATAGGAGACGAACCATTATCTTGTTTCATCACTAGAGCTTCGCTCTCCCAGCCAGCTGGCGTCGAAAGAGGAACTGCTTGCGATATCATTGGCCAAAGCTCAACATACCATGCTTGCAGCGAACCGTCCGCGCGGCGCATGGTACCGGCCGCAGTGTGGCCAAAGATTGCGATTCCTGTCGCCCATCCCTCTGAAGATTGCGGAAGATCGATCAGCTGGAGCCCGTTTTGATCGTCAAAGAAGAATGGACGACGGAGTTGAACGCCTTGAACCAGGTCTTCTGCCCAGCCCACCACCTGACCTCCGACATTGACGCCGAGCCCTGCTGACGCGCCTCCCGGCACAAAAGCGCCAAGGTCTAGCGCAATACCATTCTTATACCGCATTCCCTGCTCTCGCCCCTGACTATCTAACTCCCAGCCAGTAGAAAACGCATCGACATACGCGATGTACTGCATCACCCTACCTGAACTAGGTGCTTGGCTGGTGGGCTGGACAAAGAGGTCCTGCTGGATGGCAGGGGCAAAAAGAAGGGCAAAAAGGCTTAACATTATTATTTTACTAGGAGTTACGTATGGAGGGACTTAGCAATTCAAGTGG
>JAQWRF010000228.1 GCA_029243845.1 Planctomycetota bacterium
AGTCGCGCCGAATGCATGCCGACAAATCTCAGCTGCGTAGCGACAAGTTGGCCTCTGCGAGTCTGGTTGAGCATGCATGTCAACAACTTAGAATAGTGAACGATAATAACTTCTTTCTTTCTCAGTCTTCTACTGACTGCCCTGACGACTTTCGTTTTGTGGCAGATGGTGCCGTTGCTTCTGGCCCATTGCGAGCGGTGCAACAGTTTTGCACGGATTGTGATTTAGACTATTTGCTATTGACGGCTGTTGATATGCCGAAGATTAATGCTTCGCAATTAATGGCTTTAATGCGTTACGCTCAGTCGGTTGGTTCAACTAGCTTGGTTTGCGAAAACGAATCGTCGCAAATGGGTTTCCCAGTAGCACTGCATCGTTCTTCTTTTGCAACTCTATCTGCAATCGAGCATGCGAGTTTATTCAAAGCGCTGGAAGAGGTCGGCGTTGGCAAGGTGCCACACGCGGTCATCAGCACCGATAGGCAGCTTAATATTAATACTCCTCAACAATGGCTGCAGTACTGCGAGATGAGTAATGACTAGCACTTTGCCTAGTAGTCTCGACGGAGTCTCTGAACAACTCGACGTATCGTTGCAGCAAGTTCAAGATTTCATTGATAACGATTTGCTGAGCGGTAGTGAGGCCATGAAGCCGCTGCTTGATTATGCGGCTCAGTTCCAAGGTAAGCGCTTGCGAGCAATGACCGTGTTGCTGATAGCTAATGGCTTTGGCAAGCTTAAGCAGCAGCATGTTCACGTTGCGGCATATGTCGAAATGATTCACGCCGCAACCTTAATGCACGATGATTTGCTCGACTCCGCCAGCCAACGCCGTAGTTTAGATTGCGTGCATGTTAAGTGGGGTTCGCATGCGGCAGTGCTTCTAGGCGACTGGATGTACTCCTCTGCTTTTAGCTCAGCGACATTCATGGATGACCAAACAGCGTCACGCGTCTTGGCAGACGCTACTAAACGTGTGTGTCGCGGAGAAATTGAGCAGAACCTGTCGCGCGGCAATTTCAATCTTTCCGCAGAGGATTATCTCAGCCACATTGACGGTAAAACCGCCGCGTTATTCGATGCCGCTGCTTTTTTGGCTGCACATTATGCTGGGGCTAGCCCTAAGGACTGCCAGTCGATGTCATCATTCGGTTTGCTTGCGGGTCGCGCCTTTCAAATAGCGGATGACTTGCTTGATGTCGCGGGTGATGAAGGCGTGGTCGGAAAATCTCTTGGCACGGATTTGGGAAATGGTAAATTAACATTACCACTCATGAGATTGCGCGACAATTTGTCAGAGACCGAAGCGACCCAACTTGAAAAAATGTTTGGTGACGAAAAAAGCTGTGATGCCAATCTTGCTGCAATGTGGCCAGAGGCATGGGCGATTACGGTAGAACAAACCCGTGGTGAATTGCGCGGCTATATTGATTCGGCGGTGTCGCATTTAGATTGCCTGCCTGATTCTGATTACGCTAACGTTTTGCGCGATATAACGTATTTTTTAGGTGATAGA
>JAQWRF010000236.1 GCA_029243845.1 Planctomycetota bacterium
CAGTCTGGGCGGTCTCCGCTAGGCATTCACGACCTCAGAGATCTCGCACTCAAAAGACTGCGAGCGTCCTGGGCCGACAGAAAGGCTGACAACAGGCACTCCCATCTGCTTTTGCATGAAACGCACATAGTTGATGCAATTCTCAGGCAAATCGGCAAGCGAAGTTGCCGCGGTCAAATCTTCAGTCCAGCCAGGAAACGATTCGTAAATTGGCACCACGCCTTCAAGGTTGGCGCCATCTGCCGGATACTCGGTCACAGCTGTTCCGTCAGCGAGGTTGTAAGCCACGCAGACCTTGAGCTCGTCAAAACCAGACAGAATATCTAGCTTTGTGACAAACACGCCGTCGAGCCCATTAAACTCGCATGCGTAGCGCGCTTGCACGGCATCGAACCATCCGCATCGACGTGGACGCCCTGTGGTTGCGCCAAATTCTCCGCCTGCCGCACGTAGGTCTTCGCCCATTTTGTCATGTAGCTCTGACGGGAAGGGGCCTTCGCCAACGCGAGTACAGTAAGCCTTAGTTACTGCCAATGCGCGGTCGACTTTATTTGCTGGGAAGCCTGTGCCACCGGCGATACCAGCGATGCCTGTCCATGACGATGTCACGAATGGATATGTCCCGGCATCGAGGTCGAGCATTGCGCCTTGAGCACCTTCGAACAATACATTTTTACCCGCAGCATAAGCCTCGCGAACCAGCTTACCGCCATCGACGATGATATCGCGCAATGCGTCGGCCTGCTTAATAGTTGTTTCGAACAAGTCATCGTGTGAATCTGGCTCGACACCATAAACCTCACGCATGACGGCATCTTTTTCTGCAAGTGCTGCATTCAGGCGCTCTTTAAAGTAATCGGCATCAAGCACGTCTATTAGGCGTATGCCGGTACGAGCTACTTTGTCGGCATAGGCTGGACCAATGCCACGCCCAGTAGTGCCTATGCGGCCAGAGCCACGCCACTTTTCAACCATGCCGTCGAGTTTGCAATGATACGGAAAAATAAGATGCGCCCGTCCGTCAATGCGCAGTCGCTCGAAGACTGGTACGCCACGCGCTATCAGACCTTCAATTTCTTCGTGCAAGGCTGCAAGGCTTACCACCAAACCGCGACCAATTAAGTTGATCTTGTTATCGTGTAGAATTCCGCCTGGAATAAGGTGTAAAACATATTTCTCAGCACCAACATAAACAGTGTGTCCGGCATTATTACCACCAGCGTAGCGGACGACCATATCTGCATTAGCAGTTAGGCTATCGATGATTTTTCCTTTTCCTTCGTCTCCCCATTGGAGACCAATTACAGCTGTTGACGACATTAGTGTGTTGGGGTTTGAGTCGACGATATTGTCGTATTTTCAACCCCCTGACGCAATACGCTAAATCAATTTACTCATATTTTTGAGCTTCGAAGGATGGCAAATCGCGCTGAAAATCAGGAATGCGCCAGCGAGTGTAAGGCACCTTGTGCCAATCTCGCAAATAAACAATCTTGGTACCGTCTTCAGCTGGTGCGCGCCAGATAACAGCCTTAAGTCGCAGCACAGCACCCGGAGGTTCGTCATAGTACGATTCTTGCTCGAAGCCCTCCAAGGAGGAACGCCTTACGTAAATGTAAATACTGAAAATCTCCGACTCGACTCCGAGCAATTCTTGAATTTCGGCCTCGGTTTCTGATTCGAGTCCTTCCGAGTCAAAGCCCGGCACTTTTTCGAGGTCGGCCAATGTTTTAAAGAACTGCTTTGGCTCGTCTTCGTTGACACCAAAGATAGACTCACGCAATTCAATGTCTTCTAGCTCTTCTGAGTCGCCTCCTTGATTATCTTCCCGCTCGGCAAGCGCTTCTTCATCGACTTCGTTGCGCCACTCGAGAATGGCTTCTGTCTTAACTGGGGGTAACTCGTAGCTTGGAAATAGTCCTTCGACCACCGCCCGCGGTGCAGTATTAATATTAATTTTGGTTCCGGTGATAGATGTCAAATCTAACACTCCTTTCATACCCCCTTCGCCATCAATGACGTTGCCCGCATTATTGGTCACTTCTTCTTCAGAGCCGCCAGCTTCGGCGTCGTCCGACAAAGCATCATCCACTTGCTCTTCATCTATTTCTTCACCGCCATCAAGGGTAGTCTCTCCGGCAGTGGTGAATTTAGGCAAGGTGTAAATCGTAAATACCGATTCAATGCCAGGAGCAATTCTGTCATCGTCACGAACCTGATCGTAGAACAACGCAGGAGTAATGCCTTCGATGAGCATCAACTCTTCCAAAGAGTTCAGCAAGAGTGTTTCGTGTTCTTCTTCATCGAATGAGAGGCGTGGCGGTTGCGGCCAATCGAGAGATCGCGAATCAGGGTTCATCCACGAAACAATTTCATCCACAATCATGCTCGCATCAGATTCCGATAAATCATCATCGAAGTCATCGCGCAACGCATCGAGAATTCTTATCGTACGTTCGATAGCTTCATCGCGTTTTTCGACATCTTTCTCCGTCAACATTACCAGGCTATATTTAGCATTTTCATCATCGACGAATGTCGTCATC
>JAQWRF010000237.1 GCA_029243845.1 Planctomycetota bacterium
TAATTGCTCACAATCGCTATACCTACAGCAATCGCAATGTATTTAAAGACAAGTTCCGGGAAGTGGTCGCCGGCGATAACCCCTAAGTGCCAAAAAGATGCGACTAGCAAAGAAGTAAAAATAGGCTTCATTGCCGAGTTGCGGCGGCGCGATCGCAACCATGCCGCCAAGACGAACATCGGGATGATAAACGCAAGTTTATAGACTGCTACCCATAGTCGATGCTCGTTCCATAGTTCTGCCCATGCGGCACGATACTTCTTATCTTGCGGCGCGAATTCTTTTTCAATAAGTTTTAGTTTGGCTATTAGCTCTTTTTTCTCTGATTCGTGAGCAATTAGTTCGTTGCTCATGCCCGCAATAGCATCATCGGCGTTGTTACCGCCGCTAGCGCTTTTAATATTATCTAGGCTTCCGCTAGTAGTCTTTATCGTATCATTAATCTCTTCTAAGTCAGACTTGGCTTTACTACGCCTGTTGTATAGATCGACATCAACGTATTGCTCGAGGACTTGCTGACGGTCTGGCGCGTCGATGTCATTCAGGTCATCGATGACAAACGAGAACAGCCATGCAATCAAGAAGAACAAGACTACCGATAAAATACGGATGACCCATGTTGACGTTGATGTGGGCGCTGATGTATTGGGATTTGTCATGCCGCAATGATAACACCAACCCTTACTCGGCCACCAAACGTTTCTTCGCCCATTTGCCAGAGCGCCAGCGGTGAACGAAAACCGCTGAGCCGACAAATATCTCTATATTCCATGCCATCCATACGTCGGCGACGTCGCCGTTAAAAACGAAGACTACCGCCCATGCTACGGGCATTGAAAGCAGCCACGTGCATAGAATTCCAGCCCACATCACCCATACATGGTCGCCGGCTGCGCGCAGCGCGAAACGGAAAGCAATCTGCAAAGCGTCGCCGAGTTTCCAAATAGCAGCGGCGATTAAGACCCCACTACTTAGACGCATAGCAGTAGCATATTCAACAGGATCGTCATTGTTGATGAACATGTCGCCAATTTGTTCGCGGAAAATGATAAAGCATGCGCCAATGAACAGCATATAAGGCGTCATAATTTCTAAAGTTGAGCGCAGGGTTTTACGCACAGCAGTGTAATTTTTTTCACCGACATATTTTCCAATTAACACCGAGCCACCGTCGGCGATAGCAGCGCCGCCTAGCATTGAGACGTGAATCAATTGAATGCCAACCTGGTGGACGGCAACAGCGGCTGTTCCTGTTTTGCCGATAAACCAAGTAATCGTAACAAAGGAAACCGCCTCGAGCGAAAACTGAACAGCACCGGTGAATCCTACGCTAAGCACTTCGCGCAGTCGGCCTATCTTTATCTTCAATAACCCAATAGTTAATTTATGCTTTGGCTTAACAATAATAAAAATCAAGCTTAAGGCGCAAACATCAGCGATTCCAGTCCCGAGGGCCGCGCCCTTTGCGCCCATGGGTTCGAAGCCCAAGTGTCCAAAAATCAGCACCCAGTTTAAAAAGATGTTCAATGGGTGGACAAAAATGTCGACTAACATTGGAACGCGAGTCTCGCCGACTGAGCGCAAATATTCAGCAATAGCTAAAGTAAGGAATGTGGGCAATAGCCATTGCATTCGCGTAAGAAAGTAGTCACTAGCTATTTGAACTTCGCCCATGGACAAATCTGTAGATTCGGCATAGATACGGAATGCCGACGTTAATGGCCCGGCGAAAATCAACACGGCTGCCCCGCAGAATAGGGCTAGAGCAAAAGCGTGAATGCCAAACGAAAACGCCTTCTCCGGTTGCCCGGCTCCAAGGTATTGGCTGATAAGCGGCCGTTGCCCACGCAAGATTCCCCATGGAAATGTCATTGCCATCCAGGTTGCCACTGACGCCAAACCAACCGCGCCGAGCACATCGGTTCCGAGCTGGCCCACCATCAAGGTATCGATAAAACCTTTGATGGTAAACGACATCATCGAGATGGCGATTGGCCAGGCAAGTCGCAGAACTTCTTTGCGGCTACCGGGTTGCGGAGAATGGTTCATTAGGAGGTGGGAGGGGATTGGGGCAGCATTAGAATACTTGCTATGGCCACCGCCACCCTCCTTGTTGACACCTCTTTTCTTGGCGCCGTAGTTTTTTTGACTTCGCTTGGCAGGGATGCGGCGCCCAATGGATTAAATCCCTGTGCGAAAGGAGTGGGCCGGTAATGAGAATTGCTCTTGATGTGACGCAGGTCTTAAAAAAAGAGGGCCGTGGAATTGCTCGATATATTCAGGCGGTCGTTCCTGAATTAGTTGATCTCCACCCAGCTTCCCAATGGAATTTATGCATTAGGGGAAGTCGCTGGTCACGCCGAGGCCTTGTCGATGATTGGTTGCCGTCGGTGAAACGATCTTGGTTGCCGTTTTCTTCTTTGATGACGGCAGGTGGCGCCGATTTGTTTCATAGCTTTGGCAATCACCTGCCGGCCATTTCTTCTGTGCCGACGACCTTCACGTTGCATGATTTTCGTGTATTAGATACCTCTCAAGGGGGAGGAGCAACAGGGGCACGGTTGCGGCGAAACATTGCCCGCTCCGATGGTATTCTTTGTCAGACGGAGCATGGTAAAAGTCGCCTTTTTGAGTATTTCCCGAAGTATTCCGGTGTTGTTTCTGTCGTACCTTTGGGCGTGGATCATGAACATTTCCA
>JAQWRF010000241.1 GCA_029243845.1 Planctomycetota bacterium
GACAGTTGCTCCCATATTTCAACAAGGTCTGCTTGTTGATGAAAGGTATCGGCATCGGTCGACCATGATGGCGAACACGCATCTGAGTCAAACCATAGTCGCTGCATCTCATCTTGTAATATTTTAAAGTCGTTATCAACGGCGCTTGCGCAACCTATAAGAACTTTCGTGTCCAAAACATTATGTTCAACGTCACGCGCAGTAAGACTTGGGTTGTCGGAGACAACGGTTCCCTTCGCAACAGCTATAGCCTGCGAGGCTGACCGTAATTGGTGCACTTCTGCTCGCGACTCAGCGTTGCTTATCCATTTCGATTTACCACCGCTTGATGCGATGAAACCATCGGCTGTCGATGCCCACTTAACCAGAGTGAACGGAACTTTGCGCGTTAGATGTGATAAGAAAGCTAGGTTCTGCGCAGCAAATTGTTCGTCACAATTTAGCAGCTCTACCTCAATACCTTGCTGGCGCAATAACTCTACGGCACGACCTGCGTGGCGCGGATCAGGGTCCGTCGCGCCGATGACTACACGCTTAACGTTTGACTTACGAATCAACTCGACGCATGCGGCTCTCTTCTTGGCGCCCCCTGTTGAGCTACAGGGCTCTAGAGTGACGTAAAGCTCATCGGCTTGCGGGCAGCCCTGCAGAGCCATTTCTTCTGCGTGAGCCTGGCCGAATTGTTGATGATGACCGTACGCGACAACATGACCACCACAAAGCGCGATTGCGCCAACAAGTGGGTTCGGAGCCGTAAACAACCAATCGCTTTTTGCGGCCTCAGCAAAGGCGCGCTGCATAAGGTTGAAGTCACGATTACTCAAACGCTGAACTCAGAAACTTTTGGAGTGGTTACAGAAGAAGCGAGCTTAGCGGCTTCATCGTCACTCAAGTTATCAGCGCCAATTAGCGCTTTGCCGTTGTAACTGACTAAGTCAACATTGTAAAGCTGCCCCGGGGCAAAGCCATCGCGGCTCGGCAGCAAACAGTAATGGCCGTTATGAACACGACCAAACCAATAACCTGGGTTTTTCTTATCAGGTCGCTCAATGAGTATTTGAGATTTTCCGCCCACCATTAAAGGTGTTTTAGCCTTGGCGATTTCGCGCTGCAAATCAAGCAAGCGGTGGTTGCGGCGCGCTTTCTGCTGCGGAACGACATCGTCATTACCCGCATGCGAAACAGTGCCAGGACGTGGCGAATACTGAAAGACATAAGACTGTAAAAAGTCAAATTCACGCATAGCCTCTTCAGATGCCAAATGGTCGTCGTCCGTTTCTCCGGGAAAGCCGACGATCCAGTCCGAGATTAACTCGAGGTCTGGCATGGCATCGCGAAGCAAATTAATACGCTTGCGATACATTTCTAAGTTATACCCACGCTTCATGGCTCGCAGCACGGGGTCCGAACCGGACTGTACTGGCACTGGCAGGAAACGCATAAACTTTGTCGAGCGTGACATTGCATCGACCAACTCCTGGTCAATGTATGACGGATGCAAGGTAACCATGCGAATACGTGCGATACCTTCAATGTGCTCAATCGCGTCAAGCAAACTAGCCAATGACGGGCGACCGACTTTAGGCAGATCGCGACCATAAGAATCAATCGTTTGCCCGAGCAGATGTACCTCAGTAACACCGCCTTCAGCCAAGCGCGTAATCTCGTCAAGAATGGTCTCTTGTGGACGCGACTCCACCCGTCCGCGCACGCTTGGAACAATGCAATAAGTGCAGTTCATATCGCAACCGCGCATCACAGCAACGTGAGCCTGATAACCAGGGACGCGTCCTGTCAAGTCGCGCTCTTGTTCATCGACGACTTCTTTAGCCTCACCGAGCACGCAGACTCGCTGTTCGCCACCTTCCACCTTTGCAACCAAGTCGGGTAGCTTAGGAAAATGTCGCGAGCCGCAAACAATATCGACATGAGGTTCACGCTCGAACAATTCTTCGCCTTCGCGATCGGCCATGCAGCCAATAACCGCGATAACAATGGACGGGTCATTTTTTTTCAAACGACGCAACTCACCCAGCAAACCATGTACCCGCTCTTCAGCGTTTTCACGCACGGAACAAGTGTGAAACATATGCAATTGCGCTTTCTCGGCGTCCTCGGATTCTACCCAACCCCGCTTAATGAATGCCGCACGAATCAATTCGCCGTCATAGAAATTCATCTGACAGCCAAAGACTCGGAGGTGAAAGCTGCGGGACATTAGTAACTAGAGACCGTTTCTAATTCTGGGATTCCGCAACCAGGACCAGGAGCAAATATCTCTTCCGAATTAAATTCGAGACCGGTCTCTTCTTCGATTTCGAGTGCAGGATAACGCGCCACTGCACCATCACCACGCATGTAAATGATTGCCGAACGATGAACCCATTCACTATCCGAAGCAATGGTTATTGAGCCAGGGCTTCTGTTTAGTGCTTTACGCACACTGCTGTCGCCATCCATTGTAAAACCGGCATAAGAGATAACATTTGGTTCGCCGTAAGCGCCAATCGGTCCATCGAGATAATCAACGATATCAAGGTCCTTTTCCATAACGATTTCTTCGAAAGGAAGGGACGGGCTGAAATACACATCCGCGTTCTTCGGCGTGTGCTCGAATATTTTAGCGCGCCATGGAGCCAACAAGAATTCTGGTCCATTCTCGCGAGGCCAAGTAGTCCCACCACCATTGGTGCGGTACATGACTAAATCCTGAAACATTTTAGTCATGTTTCGTTCCGAGGCAGTCATTTTGGCACTGTCAAGCGCCTTATTTATTGCTGGCATCAAAGCCGAAGA
>JAQWRF010000248.1 GCA_029243845.1 Planctomycetota bacterium
GGTCGCAATACCGTCGTCAATTACCTTTATCTTGATGGGCTTCGAGTCGTTTGCGATAAATGGCATCCTTAAAGACACCGCCGATTCCGTTTCATCACTCGCAGCTTGGTCCATCTTCGACCGTAGCGTGCGTTTTTTAACTATGCCAATCATCGCTGCATCAGTCGCAATGTTGCCGTTGGTGGCACGTTTACAGGGCGAAAACAAATCCGAGGATATCCGCTTCGAATTGCTTGCTGGCGTACGGGGATCCCTGATTTATATATTTGTTTTTGTCACGCCGATTGTTTATTTCGTCGGCCCGCTAATCGCCAGTGCCTTGTCTGACTCAGCAGTCACGCAACTCGTAACTCAAGATGTAATCTACCTGGTACCGCTTGCCATTCTCGGTACCGCGCCGTTTTTGTTATCGCGTGCAACATTCGACGGCTTACAACGCCCACGCCCGGCGTTAATCGCTTCAGGCGTACGCACCTTCGTCTGCGTTATTCCCCTTGCAGTTTACGGTTCCATCAACCACGGCTTGCTTGGCTTAAGTCAAGTGCAAGGAATAAGCCTAGGTTACATCGCAGGTTTAATGCTCAGTAGCCTAGGCTATTGGTTATGGACAACAAAAAATCTTAGTCGTCTGCAGAGTCGCTAGTCGCTTTCTGCTCATCGATATCAGCTGCCTCGCTAGGTATAGCGTGGAAGCTTAGCTTTTCGCCTTCTTTGTCTAAATCCATTTCAAGGAATGAACCCGACTTGACGTTGTTGCGCAACAATTCTTCCGCCATCGGGTCTTCAATATAGCGCTCAATCGCACGACGTAATGGACGCGCACCGTATTCTGAGTGGAACCCCTTATCGATTAAGAAGTCGCGAGCCGAATCACTTAAAGCAAAAGCGATTTTCTTTTCAGCTAACCGATCTTCGACCTTTTCCATTTCGATATCAATGATTCGATAAAGATCGTCTTTCTGTAACGGGTTGAAAGTAATCATTTCGTCGAGACGGTTCAAGAATTCAGGACGGAATTGGCGCTGCACCTCTTCCATTATGCCTTCCTTTACGCGCTTAGTGGTGTCTTCTTCTGAAGTAGTAAAGCCGAGGCCACCACCAGCTTGCACAACATTTGCCCCAACGTTTGAGGTCATGATGATAATAGTATTTCTAAAATCAATATGACGACCAAGCGAGTCCGTTAAGCGACCCTCTTCCATGATTTGCAACAACATGTTGTACACATCAGGATGAGCTTTTTCGATTTCGTCAAACAAAATCACACTATAAGGACGACGACGCACTTGTTCCGTAAGTTGACCGCCTTCTTCGTGGCCAACGTAGCCCGGAGGAGAACCGACCAACCTTGAGGCGTTGTGCTTCTCCATGAATTCAGACATGTCGATTGCAATCAAAGAGTCTTCGCTGCCAAACATGAACTGCGCAAGCTGCTTCGACAACCAAGTCTTGCCAACACCGGATGGCCCCAGGAACAAGAAGGAGCCCATGGGGCGGTTCGGGTCTTTAATGCCTGAGCGGCTACGACGGACGGCTCGCGCAACAGCGCTAATTGCTTCGTCTTGATTAATCACCTTCTCGGCGATTTCGTCTTCCATTTGCAATAAGCGTACGGCTTCTTCTTTAGCCAAGTTTTGCACCGGTATACCAGTCATAGCTGCAATAGTGGCAGCAATAACTTCGCGAGTCACTTCAGGGCGAGACTCGGGCTCGTTCTCGGAGTTCTTCCAGGCCGCTAAAATGTTTTCACGCTCGCGCTTAGCTTCGTAAGCTTGATCGCGATGACTTGCAGCTAACTCGAAATCTTGGTTGGCTACGGCATGCTCTTTGGCTTGCTCGTGCTCTTTGACTTTAAGATCGATAGATGCGATATCAGGTGGTGGAGTCATGCTGCCTAAACGCAAGTGCGCGCCAGCTTCGTCGATGACATCAATCGCCTTATCAGGCAAGAAACGGTTGTTGATGTATTTGATACTTAAGTCAACGGCAGCTTCTAGAGCTTCGTCAGTGTAAGTGATTTTATGGTGATCTTCGTAACGGCTACGTAAGCCCGCCAAAATTGCCACGGTGTCGTCGCGACATGGAGGCTCGACACGCACCGATTGAAAACGGCGCTCGAGCGCACCATCTTTTTCGATGTGCTTGCGATATTCGTCGAGAGTGGTTGCGCCCACAACTTGAATGTCGCCGCGCGACAGAGCTGGCTTCAAAACGTTCGCCGCATCAATCGCACCTTCGGCACCACCGGCACCTACGAGTGTGTGGATTTCGTCGATAAACAAAATAACATTCTTTGCAGCTTTCACTTCAGCCATTACAGCCTTAATGCGTTCTTCGAATTGGCCGCGGTACTTTGTGCCTGCAACCATGCCAGGCAAGTCAAGCGAGATAATGCGCTTGTCGGCCAGGATATCTGGAGTAGTACCATTGACGATGGATTGCGCAAGGCCTTCAATGATGGCCGTTTTGCCTACACCAGGTTCACCCAACAACACGGGGTTGTTTTTTGTGCGGCGTGATAACACTTGCACAACGCGCGATATTTCACTTTCGCGACCAATGACAGGGTCGAGCTCGTTGCGACGACAAGCCTCAGTCAAATCGCGGCCAAAGCCGTCAAGAGCTGGAGTGTTTGTCTTACTACGCGCTGGCGCAGATTCGCCGTCGTGGTGTTCGACGTGCGGCATGTCGATATCAGCCTCGCCTTCGTCGTTAGAGACACCACCGATAAATTCGATGACTGATTCACGTACTTCTTCGAGACGGCAGCCCATGGTGCGTAAAATATGCGGGGCGATGCCTTCGTTTTCACGAAGTAGGGCGAGTAGCAAGTGCTCGGTGCCAACATGACCGTGGCCAATGTTCTTTGCTTCTTCGAGAGCTAACTCTACTGCTTTCTTAGCACGCGGAGTAAACGGGACTTGCATCGACGGTTCGTGTTTAGGGCGTACTGTCAGGTTGTTGAGAACCTCTTTGCGCATTGCTTCAAGGTTCACACCGAGAGAAGTAATAACGCCAGCTGCGACGCCGTTCCCTTCTCGGATCAAACCTAGCAAAATATGCTCGGTGCCAATGTATTCGTGGTTAAGCTCTTGGGCTTCGCGGCGGGCGAATCCCATAACTTTTCTAGCTCTTTGTGTAAATCTGTCAAACATGATGAATTTAGGCGTTTTTGCCTAGTACTGTATCGGCCTTTAACCGCCTGAACTTAAGTCTTTATTCAATTCAGACTGCAGCGCATTTATTTCGTCGCGAAGGCTTGCGCATGCCTCGTAATCTTCGCGTTTTACGGCTTGTTGTAATTGCCCATTTAGCTGCTCGAGTTGATTATCGTTACGCCAGTCGACGTGCTTAGTTTGGCCATGCAGACGCTCGAACACATCCGCCAGATAATCTTTGAACACCAAATAGTCGTTAGGACAACCCAGGCGGCTTGTTTGTCTGAAGTCATCTAGTGTCCAGCCGCATTTATCGCAACTAAGTACGCCCTGCGCAGTTTCGCTTTTATTCGGTTTCATAGGTGATGACTTCTGGCCTTTGCTTTTCTCGGATGGAGGGAAAAGCGCTTTAGTTAAAACACTAATAACCTGCGGGAAACTTTCGGTGTTAGCGACGTTTAAGCCACTTTTTTGCGCACATCGTGAGCAAAAAGCGCTATTTGCAAATACCGGAACCCCATCAGACCCGTACGTTACGTCGAGCTGATGCACAGTGGCGGCAAATTTATTGCAGGCTTGGCACTTCATGCGTCAAATAGCTGTCAGTAGCGTGATGGTCACGCTTTACTAACAGGTATATCTTCGGTTAATTTAAGGAAAAGTTGCGCACGTTCGCTGAAATTATTAAATTCGTCAAAAGAGGAAAAAGACGGCGAAAATAGCAGTGTTTCGTCAGATTGCAGGCCAGAAAGTGCCCTTTCTGCCGCAATTTCGAAGTTTTCGTGAAAAGCGTAGTCGGTTTTCGTTTTATCACACAATTGAGCAAGACGTAGCCCGCCCGCACCATGCAAATGTAGACGGGTTTTCTTGCCCAAGGCACTCATAATATCGGATAAATCTAAGGACTTGTCTTTACCGCCAGCCAGCAGCACTTTCTTGCCCTCAATAGAATATAAAGCAGCAGCCGTTGGTGTGGGATGGGTGGCCACACCGTTATCAATAATCACTCGATCGTGAATATCGACAAAGCGCTGCATGCGATGCTCAAGCCCAGGGTACTGATTCAGTCCGACACACTCGCGCCCTAGAATGCGCAGCGATCTCAAGGCAGCGAACATCGATGGCATGCGGAAGGATTCGGTGAAGGGTAGGTCTGCGGCGCTAAGGTCGAAGTCGTTGATTTTCCAGCCATCAAGCTCTTCCCAATTGCCCTTGGCGGCGCGCGACCAATGCGTGGACTCGGCGTCACCACCAGCGATTAAGGCAAAGCAGCTGTCATCTTGGTATTCGAGCAGCCGGCGCTTGGCGGCAGCATAGGATTCTAGGTCGCCATGACGATCAAGGTGGTCGATGCCGAAGCAAGTCAGGACAGCAACTTTAGGCCACGCCGGTGGCGCAATCAGCCTCTCGCATTGAAACGACGACATCTCGAGCACAATCGTTTCGAGGTCGGGGCGACTTAGCACCTGCTCTAAGAACGAGCCGCCTAAATTGCCTGCCAACAAAGTGTTCTCGCCAAGCAAGTGATGCAATAGCGACGCGCAAGTTGATTTGCCGTGCGTGCCGGTGATGGCGATGGTTGGAATATTGGCGCTACATGCAATCGCGAGATTGATTTCGGTAGTCAACTCACAGTTATGCTTACGAGCCAAATCCCAGATGGGCGCTTCGTTGGGCACGGCCGGGTTTACAACGACCACGTCGGCTTGTTCAAACAGAGACTCAGGGTGCTCTTCAAAAACGAAATCAATGGCATATCCAGCTAAGCTATTGATACTGGTTTCAAGCTTGGACGCCGGCCGCAAATCACTTACGGTAACCTTGGCGCCTAATTCATGAAGTGCGCGGGCGCATCCTGCTCCTCCGCCGAAAGAGCCTAGGCCAAGAATTAATACTTGTCGGTTCTTGAGATCGGCCGGATGGATGAGATTCATAAGGTGCTGGCGGAGAGAGAGGGATTTGAACCCTCGGAACCGTCAAAACGGTTCAACACCTTAGCAAGGTGCCGCATTCGGCCACTCTGCCATCTCTCCAGGCAAGCGCCCAAAGTGTAGCGGTGCGGTCTTTATTAGACAATAGATTAGTTAAGATGTCTTCATGAATGAAGCGCTTAAAAACGTGTCTGATTTTCGAGAGCTGTTATGCCATCGCCGATCCATCCGCCACTTTTCTGACCAGCCGGTGGCGTCCTCACTAATTGAAGAAGTGGTGAGATGTGCGGCGACGGCTCCGAGTGGGGCGAACAAACAACCCTGGCGATTCGTGTGTGTCAGGGATCCTGAATTAAAGAAGAAAATACGGATGGCCGCCGAAGTAGAAGAGCGTGAGTTTTATGAGAGCCGCGCCACCGAGCAATGGAAAGAGGACTTGGCGCCGCTCGGAACAGATGCTGACAAATCTTTTTTGGAAGTCGCACCATGGTTAGTGGTTGTATTCAAGTTAGTGAAGGGCGATGACGG
>JAQWRF010000261.1 GCA_029243845.1 Planctomycetota bacterium
TAGCCCCCTTAAAGCTGATGATTACCGCCTGTCAACAGCGCGATGAGGTTCTCGAGCATCTGCTGTTCACGGGTCAACCAGGGCTTGGGAAGACATCGCTGGCTTTGGCTTTAGGTAACGAGCTGCAACGCCCATTGAAGATTATTTCTGGCCCAGCACTGAACCGAGCCAAAGATTTGGTCGGAATTCTCAGTCAGCTTACCGCCGGGTCGATTCTTTTCATCGATGAAATTCACCGTATGAATGTCGAAATCGAGGAATACCTCTATGGCGCCATGGATCGCTTTCAGATTGAATGGACTTTCGACAGCGGCGAGCATGCGCGATTGCTGAAACTTGACATCCAGCCTTTTACCTTGGTGGGCGCTACTACTCGCGAAGCTCTGCTTAGTCCACCGTTTCGTTCGCGCTTTGGGCATCGCCTGTCGTTTCAACCATATGACACCGATTCTATTTGTCAGATCTTGTTACGTTCGGCTAAGCTGCTCGGCGTACAACTCGACGAAGATGCTGCGCTGACTTTGGCGAAATTTTCACGCGGTACTCCGCGTATTGCCAATCGCTTGTTGCGGCGTGCGCGCGATTTGGCGCAAATTGATTTTGATGGTGTGATTGATCAACCGTGTTGTGAACAAACTCTGGCGATGCTCAACATCGATGATAATGGCCTTGAAGAAAGTGATCGCAAAGTTCTAAAGGCTTTGGCTCTGGTAGAAGAATCGCGCCCACTGGGGTTAAAGAATCTTAGTGTTGCAGCAAACGAAGCTGAAGACACACTTGCTGAAGTTATTGAACCATGGCTTATTCAGCAAGGCTTCATGCAACGCACTCCGCAAGGCCGTATCATCACGGCTGCTGGCAGAGCCGCTATAGAACGGGCTAACGTTCATGAGTAAGAAGCTAGGTGTTGGTTTCGTAGCCCTTTTTAGCGTCTTGGCTATTTTGTTGGCGCAAGTCCTGACCGTTGCCCCACCGGTGCCAGATGTAGTGAATCCGTTTGTTACTGTAAAGTTAAAATCTCTGTCACGCAATGACGCTTTGCCTCTAGAAATATCGGGTCGTTGGCAATTAATAGACTCAAAGACCAATGAAGTTCTAATCGAACGCGACAATTTTCAAGGTGATTTAGTGTGCGACATTACCGGTCCAAAATTGGGCGCTTATGCCGCTAATCGCGACAAAGTTTATTTACATTGTGACAGTAAAGACGCTCTGCGACTTAATTACTTTAGTTATCCCGGAGAACTCATCATTGAAGCCGAGCGCAACAGGCTTAATCAGTACCAACAGCTCAATCTGTATCTGCGACTAAAGCTTGAGGACTATGTACTCGGAGTCATCTGCGGGGAGCTCCCTTCCCAGACTCCGAGCATTGGTGCCGCCCTCGAAGCGCAATCTATTGCGGCGCGCACTTATGCCATTTTCAAGATACAGCAAGGCAAACAGTTGCGCGGTGATTCACGCGACCAAGTTTACAAAGGCAGCGACCATAATACTCACCAGGCAAGAGACGCCGTCCATGCGACGCGTGGTTTGGTGCTTAGCGAAGATGGTTTAATCTTGCCCAGCTTTTTCCATCGCAGTTGTGGCGGCGGTACGGCAAATTCTTTTGAGGCCGAATTCAGCAAAAACAAACTCAATGCTCTTGTTGGCAGCATCGACCCGCAATGCGGAGATGTTTACCAGCGGTGGCAACGTACTGTTCCGGTGGATAAACTCGATAGGCTAAGTACCGAATTCAAACTAGGTGATACTCTGCAAGCGCTCAACACCGTATCCAAAGATAAGTTTCAGCGACGCTTAGTGATGCGGTTGCAAGGAGAGAACGGCCATCAGGATTTAACCGGAGAATTTGTGCGTGCCCGTCTTGGCTTGCCGTCGATGATTTGGCACGGCTTGATTCTTAATCGTGATGGGTCGATTACCATCACTGGCTCTGGGCACGGTCATGGCATAGGATTTTGTCAAGAAGGCGCCATGCGCCAAGCGAAACAAGGCTTAGACTATGCGACCATTTTGCAGCACTACTATCCTGGCGCTGAGGTCGAATCTTTAACGGCCAATCTGTTTAATCAATGAGCTTCAAATTCAGTTTACACCAAGGCGAGGCAT
>JAQWRF010000289.1 GCA_029243845.1 Planctomycetota bacterium
TGAACCCTCCATGTTATTGGTTTCAGTGGCGTCGGCTTTAACTAAGCGACGGATGGCCTCGCTCTTCCTTCCCATCTCGAAATAATGGCGCGTCATCTTGACGGGCATCCGCGCTTCGACATCGCGCTCGGTGCCTTTCAGAGACTTCAGAATGACGAGCTCGTCATCGGTATAAAAGCCGCGCATATTCTCAGGCATTTTTTCATCGAAAAAAGGGCGCAATCCGTTGATGCTTTCGCGGTCGTAGCGCGGGCTTTCAACGGTGTCGAGAAAGGCTTGCTCTCTCGCAGATGGAGTGTATTTGGAGTCGTTCATGGTTGGCTATGCGTGTCTAACAAATTTTACAATCTTCAAATCTCATTGTACCTCTAGTTAAGGCATTTTTAGCATGATTATTGGCTATGATTCTCTTCGTAATCCCAAGAGACACGATTAGTCGTCGCTAAGATGTGCCTCGAGATCTTCAATCAAATCGCCGGCAGAGGCATATCGCACCTCGCGGTCTTTGGCCATCATCTTTTCTAGGAAGTAGTGTGCCAGCGGAGACACCCGCCCACCCTTCATTGCCGCGCCTTTCAGAGAATCAAGAACCTGCATGCGCAATAATTCTTGGTCGTCGGATGCGACGAAAGGCAGCTCGCCCAATATCAAATGGTACAAAGTCACACCCAAAGAATAGATATCGGCGCGGCCATCAAGATCGTTTTGTCCTTTAGCTTGCTCGGGAGCCAAGTAAGCGGCAGTACCCATCGTTGTGCCTTCACCATGTCCGCCGCTTAAACCCTCGCCGGCAAAGCCAAAGTCGATAAGCCGCACATTGAACTCGCGATCAAGCATGATGTTACCGGGTTTCAAATCGCGATGAATCACGCCGTGCTCGCGCATACCTTCGAGTGCCACGGCTACCTCACAAACAATATTAAAGGCCTCACTCTCAGAAAACTTGCGCCCCTGGTCCAGCCATTCAAGCAAAGTCTGCCCCGCCACACGTTCCATCTCAAGAACCAAGGTATGCATAAAGCGAAACACGCGTAAGCCATTCACTACCTGCGGTACGCCCTCAAGCTCTCGCAGCAATTTTGCCTCTTTGGCAAATTGATTAGCCGCTACTTTATTGCGCGACAAATCAGGACGGAGTATTTTCAGGGCTACCCTCTCGAAATCGCGATCCCGTTTGGCAGCATAAACTTCAGCGGTTCCGCCTTTGCCAAGTAAGCGCTCAATAGTGTAGCCCGGGATACGTGGCTCGCGCATAGCCCGCGTTTGTCGCAGATGGTTGATTTCGGCAGCAGTAAAGCTAGAAACAGCCGACAATCTGGCCTCAAAGTCTTGTTCGGCGCAGCCTTCGAGCACTTCCAGAGCCTGCTCACGGCTTAGAAAGCCACGAGAGGTGAGTAGAGCCAAGAATTGCTGGTCTTCGACGGAGGCAGAGCTGGACATTGGCTAATACTTTACATCGGCCGAAGATGAGTGCCATCTTGAGTTAAAAAAATCATTATTTGAAATTAAAGGCGCAGCGCTGAACAGCCGAAATATAGATGCCCAAGGGCACACACATCATGCAAAACTCATCACTCGTTTACAAATACTTCGATCTCATCGATGGCTTTATTCGCGTTCGAATAGCTGGCGCTGAAGGCACCATGCCCGAAATAGAAATGTCTACAAACAGCACTCCGTCGCGTCGCGACTACCGCCAATATGTAGTAAGTAATTTCGTTCTCGATCTCGATTCAGAAGTAATGCCAAAGGTACACGCTGTTTACCCAGAGGACACCATGGCAGCCGAAGACCTCCTCTACCAAATATGTGTAGATGTCAATCCTGGTCTTGAGATACATTCTATTTCACTGCCCGCTGCCGAAGACGAGGTCGCTGCCAGCGAGTCCGAGATGGAACGTTTTCGCGAACTAGCAAATGATTTGCAGGAGAATGTATTAGCAGAATTAGTCGGTCAAGATGATGCCGTAAACAAAATCTGCCGTAGCATCCGTAAGGCTGCTGTGGGCCTTAACGACCCCAATCGCCCAATCGGTAGCTTCTTATTGGTCGGACGCACCGGTACTGGCAAAACTGAATTGGCTAAGTCAATCTCACGGAACTTACTGGATGGTCGCAAATTGGTGCGTATTGATTGTTCTGAATACGCCTTGCCGCACGAGACTGCAAAATTAATTGGTGCCCCCCCTGGCTATGTTGGTCATAGCGAAGGCGGCATACTTACTTCTGAAATTGAAGAAAACCCACGCTCGGTGGTACTGTTCGACGAAATAGAGAAAGGGCATGACAACCTGCATAATATGTTGTTGCAAATTCTTGATGACGGCCGTCTAACCGACTCGAAAGGCACTACTGTAGATTTCAGCAACTGTTTAATCTTGATGACCTCTAACGTGGGCACTACAGACTACGCCGAAGCGACATCACGCCTAGGTTTTGATCAGCCAGAGTCTTTAGCACAAACTGAGTTTGCCGACATCACCAAGCAAGCACTACGCGCCAAGTTTAAGCCAGAATTGCTTAACCGCCTTGATGGTGTGCTCACCTTCAGAGCTCTTGACCAAGAAGACTGCGAGAAAATCGCCGAACTGCACTTAAAAATGTTGCAGCAACGCATGCAGGGCGCGAAGATCAATCTTAAATGGAGTAAGGCCCTATGTCGCGCTGTTGCAGCTGCTGGCTACAGCGAAGAATACGGTGCGCGTGAAGTGCGTCGTGCTATCGCCAATCTCATAGAAGAGCCTTTATCAAATGCCATTCTCGATGGCGAGATGCTGCGCGGCTCTGAAGTTAAAGCCGGCTGGAAGGCTGGCGAAGTAAACTTCAAAACTAAGCCTGCTGCTTAAGAAACAATTGGGCGCGGCATTATGCTATGCCCATGCTAGTTTCTGTACTCCTTAGCCTTAGCTGTGTCGCTGGATTGCCGCAGCAAGATGTAGCACCTAAAGTTCTTGCCACCTTCGATGGCGGGCAAATTGAAGCGGATCGTTTCGATCGTCATCTAGGCGCCGACGCCCGCCATCAACAAAGTGGTGCTGAAGCTTTGGTGCATATTTTGCGTTTGCAAATTGTATCGATTGAAGCTGCCAATCTTGGTTTAGTAGCCGCTGATGAGAAAATAGACGAGCGCATTGCAATCGCTGTAAAGCAAATCGAAGCTGCTGGCATGAGCCTCGAAAAATTACTGGCTAGTCGAGAGCTCGGAATGCGAGAATTTCGCGAGCTTATCGGAGACTCCATCCTTCACGAGCAACTTGTACGCCATGATTTGAACCTAAGTATCTTCGCGGAAGTTTCACCACAGCAGCTCGAGGAATGGTCCAACAACAAGTTGAATGAACTGCTTGAACTGTCGAAAGAAGCTCCTCCTGGCATGGCACTCGACGCACCGCCGTTCCGAGTAAGCGAACAAGAATTAGGACGCGTAATGCGCCGCACCATGTCAATAGAAGAGCTACAGGACCGCCTCGAACAAATGGTTTTAACGGTTGCTTTGCCAAAGTGGGCGGCTGACAACAAGGCAATACTAAGCGACGACATTCTTAACGACGAGATTGAGTGGCGACGTAAGCGCGTAAACGAAAACCCAGCTTATGGAGGAGCCAGCTATGAGGGCTTGCTCGAGGCTAAGGGCATGACGGTTGAATCCGTGCGTCAATCTGACGAGCTGCGTGTTGCTGGATACTTGCGTTTACTCTCGGAGCGGGTTATGCCGGACAGCTTTTTCGACGACCTTTCCGAAGAGCTTACTCAGCGTTACGACAACGAACATGGCGAAACGCGTAACGTCGGATGGATTCTGCTGCGCGCCGCCGACGAAAAAGAAAGCCCGCTCGATTTAGATTTCGATGAAGCCAAAGAAGAATTGCTGGCGCTGCGCGACCGCATTAAGACAACAAAAGATTTTAGTGACTTGGCTTACGACTACTCAGAAGACGATCGTACTCGACGTCGCGGTGGCATGCTTGGATGGATCCATCATTACGAGAAAGGCGTCACCGCTGCCCTCGCAACGGCAGCCTTTTCAAAGGAAGGTACCGGCATCTATGGTCCGATTAAAATAGTTGACAACAATCCTTTGCAGCCATTGAGTGGCATGGCATTAATCTTGGTAAAAGACATCCGTCCGCGTCCATCAAAAGACGCATTTCAAGATGCCGTCCGTCGTGGCACACATCGCGATTTGCGCCAGAGTTTCCTTAGCAGTATTGCGCTAAAGAGCGTTTTTAAGCCTAGCAACTAAGCTTAAACTCTTCTTGAGTGTTGAAGCGTTGCTCTATTTCTGCAGCGCGTTGCTCGTATCCGTCACAGCCCATAAGCGCGAGCGCCGCTATTTTGCCTGCTTCGACTCCGGGTTGCACATAAGGATCGACTTGCATGATGCCACCGGCGTAGGCGGTGGCGATTTCCATGAACATGAAGTATTGCCCTAGATGGAATGCGTCAAGTGAACACAGCTCAATCACACAAACGGGACGGCCCCTTTCCCGTAAGGCTACTTCAGTACCGCGTCGCTCTTGCTCCATTAATTCAGCGAGATTGCGGTTCTCGAGATGAGCGAAGGCTGGAGATTCAGCAAAGGCCTTATCAAGGGTGATCTCACGGCGAAACTTATTAAGCTTCAACATGGTGTAAACCTTGTCGTCTGGTCCTTCGACATAGAGTTGCGATTGCGAATGTTGATCCGTAGGCCCGACTGCCTTCAACGGAGTAGGCCCGACGTTGACTTCTTCGCCGGCTAAGTTGTGGCGCTTCCCCAGCGATTCAGCCCAAAGCTGGCAATACCAATCGGCGAGCAGTCGCAGACGGTGGGCATAGGCGAAATGAACGTGTTTATCTAAACCTTGCTCGAGATATAAAATGTGAACCAATGCATACCACAAAGCCGGGTCGTCTTCAGCGCTGCAGTTTTGCAAGTTGTCGGCGACTTTAGCTGCACCGGCCAACAAGGAGTCCGTATCAAGTCCGGTCATTTCGCTGGTGAATAAACCGACGGGTGACAACACCGAAAAGCGTCCACCGACGCCATCGGGTACCGGTAAAGTCGCGAACCCGAACGTATCGCAGATGCCACGGAAGTGACCGCCATTAGGATCGGTAGTAATCGTGAAATGCTTGGCACATTCCGTAGCGTCGTTATTGCACGCGGCTAACATCAGCGAGTAAGCCAGCATAAATTGCGATGATGTCTCAATGGTGCTGCCTGATTTAGAGATGACGTTGATGTGTGTCTTCGTCAGATCAACGGATTCAAAAAACTCGTCTAGCAAATCGGGGTCGACCGTATCAAGCACGAAGCACTTGGGTTGCCCGGGCTCAGGATTGGTCGTTTGGAAAATGGGCGCCAAAGCGCCGAGTATTGCTGAATTACCTAAAGCCGAGCCACCAATGCCAAGCACCACAAAGTTTTCGACATTCTGTTCACCTTTCACCTGCGTAGCACGGGCTCTACAGGCTTCTAGCAATTCTTTATTATGCCCTAGCTCACGCCATTTGGGGATATTTGCAAGGTGCTCGGCACGCGCCTCAGTTGCGCGCCCGAAGTGCGCCTGGACTTGCTCTATAGTAAGCCGAGAATCGTTACCAGCGGCGAAAAGTCCTGTCAGGTGTAGGTGAAGTGCCATTCTTTTGCTCGAAGACTACCACGAAGAGCTAAAGATTACATATAGTAATGACGATAATTAAGCAATAATCACACTCTGGACGGCGTCCAAAGCTGTGACCACATAAGAAAATTCATGAATTCCGGAAAATCCAACAGTCTCGCACTTGTGTTAGTGGCCATTTTTGTCATTGCCGCAGGTTACTTTGTTATGTCAGGTGGCTCTGAGCCTGTAAACAACCTTCCCGCTATTGAAGACACACCAGATGATACGCCTGTGATTAGCGCAGCCGAACAGCTCTCGTCTTTTGGGGACACTGCGCCCGATAGCATCAATATCGCGCGCACATCTACAAATGCCAACAACAACGATATCGACGATATTTTCGCGGACAAAATCGGCGGCACTATTTCCGGCAAGGTCGTTGATGAAAACGGCAAATCGATTGTTGGTGCAACCGTTAGTCTGAATCAACGCTACAACGCTGGGGAGTTAATGCGGGGTTATCAAGCCGGCGCACGATTCCAGGCAACTAGCGATCGCAACGGCGAATTTATTTTCGCGGGACTCGCAGTCGGAATCAACATGAATATGTGGGTCCATCACGACGATTTCGCGCCAAAGCAAGGTGCGCCGTTTGCAGCCCTAGAAGACGAGAGCCAAACCCTACCGCCAACTATTTTAAGTGCAGGATATTCCGTCAGTGGCAAAGCCACCGACCGAGGCGGCAATCCGCTACAAGCGACTGTCGAATTAATGATGCAACCGAGTGATGCATTCCGCCGAGGCTCTACCGAAGAAATACTTGCCCAAGATATCGCATCCGGCCGTCACGTCACGGTCATGGCCGACGGCAACGGCGAATTTTACATCGATAAACTTGCTGAAGGATTCTGGATTTTGCGCGCAAGCTACGATGGTTTTGCAACTGCCGAAATTCGCCCGATTAGGTTACGAAATGGCAAAAATGCTGATCGACAAAAAGTCGTATTGCCTGACGAATTCACCATTAGTGGGATTGTTCTTGATGAGCAACAAATGCCAATTGCTGATGCGAAAATCGGCGTCGCACGCACTTCACCACGCCCTACACTTACCGGTTCTGCTACGACTAACCAGCAAGGCGAGTTCACAGTGCGCGGGCTGCAAGAAGGAAGTTACGGCCTTTCTGCGCAAGCACCTGGTTACACCAACGGACGTGCGGGTCGCGTTAATGCTGGCGCTGCTAACGTGGAAGTAGTAATGCAGGTCATGGGCTCTGTGAGTGGGCGCGTAAGCGCTTCTACGGGCCAATCCATTAGCACCTTTCAGCTTGAAATTCTGCGGACGCGCCGCGGTAATCAGCAATATGGCTTGACTGGCCAGCGTTATCAATTTGACCAGACCGATGGTACTTTCGAGCTGCCCGATCTCGCTCCTGGTAGTTATATCTTGCTTGGTCGCGCCGACGGATATGCGCCGACTTACTCTTCTAGCTTTAGTGTCGGACGTACCAAAGTAGAAGGCATTGACATCTTGCTAGAAGC
>JAQWRF010000307.1 GCA_029243845.1 Planctomycetota bacterium
TTTGGTAGTCAATCCGTTTGGAACATTTAGGACAATGCCGTCGTCTATGGTTTTGCCCGCGGACTCGAAAGCGCGGTAAATCTCGATCATGTCAAATGTCGAGTTGTCAGAAGAATTAGACTCGATTTCGGCGTAGAGATACTCAGAATGAGTTAAATATTCGGCGAAGAAGCGTTGTTTGATTTCCACGCCTCCTTTTGTCTGCTGAGGATTTATTAATTGCGTAATGCGCAGTGGGTAACCACGCAGCGGCACGATGGATCCTGTATTAACTTGGTTGACAAAATCGCTTTGACTGATCGACCCGATTTCAGCACCTTGGGCAAGTAAGCGAGTGAGTTCGACGATATCTACACGCACGTCGGGCACAGCGACACGATACTTTTGATTGTCTTCGCCAATGCCTTTTACGAGTTCAACTTCGTAAGTACCGCCTTCGGCACTAGCATTAATCATGCTAACTTCGCCAGTATATAGATGCCCAAGCAAGGCATCGCGAGTCATCTCTTTAGGAGCTGAGTCGCCACCCACAACAGCAAGTACAATTAATATCCCTAGAAAAACAAGGATGAGCATCACCGAGCGATTGCCTTTCGGCGATTCTTCGTCAGGGTTGTTAGGTTGTGGGTCTTGTGACATTAATTATTATTGGTCAAGTGGTCAGCTATTTCTATAACTATTTGTTGAGCGACATCGGCGATGGCTTCGCTAAAAGCATGATTCGTATCTTCGCCCGTGCTGATTAAAAACTCTTGGGTGCGTGAAACCTTATTATTTAAGACTTTCTGCTTACTACTGTCAAACAGTTGATAACTAATAGTAAGCACGACCATTCCCATATTGACACCGCCGCCACGCGACCATGCCCGCGCTGAGCGGATAGCTCTGTCAATTGTCAAGTCGAGGCTGTAATCGCAATGCTCTGATTTTAATTGCGCGCCAATTAAGCCATGCAACTGTTGGCGCATGCTTTGAGTTAAAAGGCTCTCGAGGCCGCGAAAGTCACTTTTGTTTGATGCCGTAGGCACCGAAAAACTGACATCACTAGCAACGTCACTGCGAATAAGCTGGTACCCGCAACTACTTAGGCTGAATAGCACACCTAATAAAACTAAGCGAAAGTTATTCAGCATATTCGGCTAAACGCTGCATCGCAACTTGTGCCACTGTGTTTGAACTAGAAATGAGGCCTACTTTAGAAGCGTCGCCTTGTGACTCTTGGCCACTGGCCAATTTGAAATGATGCTCGGCCCCTGACGGATTGTCGATAGTTACGTAATATTCGGCAATAGTTAGATGTAACTGTGCGATTTTAGTTACACAGTCGTCGGCGATGGCACGCGCATCGACACGATTTGCTCCGGCAGGAAAGGCCGTGATGTAGGACTGCGCCGATTTCAAGGCGAACAGCATTGATTGCTCGTCAGACTTCCCTGGGATGAGCATCATGTAGCGGCATTGCGCAAAGCGATATGAGGCACGGTCCTCCCATCCTAGTGATTGGAAACGCGGGTTAAGCAGCATCGAGTAATAAGGTGCGGCAAGTTCGTAGCGGCGGTCGGAGAAATACTGTTCGGCGACACGAGCAATGGCCTGTGCTTGCAGTTCAACACCGGAAGCTAATATTGCTAAATCTTCTAGGATGCCATAGCCCCTGCCCGGCGTGTTGAATATCCAAAAGGCTTTGATTTGACCGTCGATGTATTGATTGGCATAGTCGAGAAGAATTTTTTCTACGACACGCATTTGAGCGGGCACCGCTCCGGGCAGAGCAAGGTAGTCACTTAGTTGCCGAATCGACTCGCTTGTTTGATCAAGATAATGGGCGCTCATACCGCGCATAAAAGCGTATTCGTGTTTTGCGCCAACGATGAAGTCGTCGGCATCTAAATCAGAAAGCAAATCGTTACACAACTCGTAATCTTGCGCGGCGTAGGCTTCGGTGGCTGGCTGCAGCTGCACAGAATTGAGCTGCAAGTAGGCAACAGTGCACGAGCTAGTTAAGCTCGCGATCAAGCACAAAGTTATTAATGAGAATTTCATTGGTTATTAGACATTTCTGATTTTAGATACATTTCCCAAGCCTTTGGCAAACGTTCTAGGTGGTAATGCAAGAAA
>JAQWRF010000324.1 GCA_029243845.1 Planctomycetota bacterium
TGTCGACTTTTGATGGGCAAACGTATTGGCACAAAGCGATGTCTTCTTCAACAATCTCTAAGACCCCTAGTTTTTCGGCCATGGTCACATCGTTAGACGCAAGCGCTTTGATGAGCTGCGTCGGCATGATGTCGAATGGCATTACCTTCTCGTAAGAGCCAATCGGTACAATGGCGCGCTCGCCACCATTAAGGTCAGTATCAGTTGTGAACGACTTCTTAACGAACTTTGCTAAGTAAGTACCGCTCATTGACCAACGTGAGCCAATTGGCTTCATCCAGTTGATAAATTCGCGCTCAGGCGTATCGTCCACAATGGAGACTTGCTGAGCAAAGCGACCCAAGAAACCTTTTTCTTCGCCCGGGTTAGCTGTAGCACCCGCCAGTAAAGAACCAGAAACAAAACGTACTGTTGAATCTGCGTAGCTGCTAAACACATTCATGCTCGCGCCGCGCTGAGTTTCAACGATTTCGCTCTTGGATGCCGCCGGTCCGACAACGGCAATTTTGCGTGCAGTTGGCACCTTGCCAGAATTTAAATACGCACCCATGTCGGCGAGGTTTTGCACATCGACGTGCCAAACATTGCGCTCGAGGTTAACCGGGTGCAAAGCATTAATATGGACACCCGCGTTACCCGCAGGGTGTGGACCTTTAAAACCGTGTTGCTCTACGCCTTCAACTAGAAACGCCGACCAATCGTTGGCGCCATCGGTGTTGAAGTAAACTTTCCCGCCTGACAAGGTAAGCATCGCTTTAAGGCCAGCTTGCACATCCGCTTCGCGGCCCGCTACTAAATGCAGTGGATCGACAGCTAGTGGGTTAGTGTCTGTTGCAGTGACGAAAATAGCTTGCGGCGTGGTGCCAGACAGAGCAACCCTATCAAACGGGCGCTGGCGCAAATTTGGCCAAAGGCCACTTGCTGCCAAAGTCGCGACAAGGCTTGCGCGCGAACCATCGCTTGAGGGCATCTCGGCATGCTCGTCGAAGTTGGCAACGTCGACAACAACGGATTGCACAGCACGGCGCGCGCCACGGTTAACTGCAGCGACAGTACCAGCGGCCGGAGAAGTGAAAATCACATCTGGGTCGCGGCGGTCACAGAATAGGGGAGATCCGACTTTGACTTGATCGCCTACGGCAACCAACATTTGCACTTTAATGCCCCAAGCTTCTTGAGGAAGCAGAGCCACTTGCTGTGCCGCCGCGCCTTGGACGCAGTCAGTCGTAGATGTTGAGCCGGCAATCGGTAGATTTAAGCCCTTTTTGATGGTGTATGTCGCCATTATTCCTGTGTTTTGAACGCGGTAGTGAAGGCGTGAAAACGGCACAGATTTTACCGTATTCCGACGGGCGAGTGCCTAAATTTTGCTACTTATTAACGACTACTCGGCAGGTATGTCGAAGATGATATCTTCTCCTGGTTTAACCGTAATGGGCTGACTGCTGTACTCGTCGAACATGATGACATAGGTGCCGGCGGTTACTCTGGTGAACGAATAGTCAATCTCGTCAGAATAAGGCCAGTCGGCGTCTTCCCTGTCAAGTTCACCATTCTCATTGACTCGGTATAGAGTTGGGCAATAGGTTTTTTCAAATTCAGCTACCTTCTTTTCATCATATTCATTTTCGTCATCATACCCCTTCCCAATATCCTCCATAGTAGCGCTGTAATCGATATTTTCAGGTTGTCGAAAGTTGTTCCCGGAAATACTTCCTCTTAAATACAAGGTGACCTTCCCAACATTCTTGTTTTCACCATTTTGTATGGTCAGGATTTCTTTATCACTATAAGCCCATCGGTCAACAACCACGGCCCATATGCCGCTTGGGACATTGCTGAAGGAAAAGAATCCATTTGCGTCGGAAGTAGCCGTCATAGAATCAGCTTCGCGCGATCTATTATTGAAGTAGTGCCGACCAACAACACTCTTGTCTAGCGATCTCTGAAGATAAACCTCGCAACCAGAGATCACTTGGCCGTAATCATCAACGACTGTACCTTCAATAGTGCCAGACGATAGATCAATAGTTACAGCGTTACTTTCGTTAACCACTTTCGTTAACAAAACCACATCTAGATTAGCGCCACGCTTTTTCGCAGTGATAATATATTCTCCTTCGGTAATGTGACTGAACACAACTAGTCCTTGGGCATTCGTGCGCTGGCCATCGTCATTGCCACCTCTCATTGAGCCCCAACTACTTAGGCCAGTGGTGTCAAACACCGGTTCCATGTTAACCCTGATGTCCTTTAATGGCTGGCCGTTGCTGACAACTGAAACCTCTAACTCATAGAGATCGTCAATAGTGATGACGACAGATTCATGCTCGGAGGCAATCAATGTAACATCGATTAACTTAAGGGACCCGAAGTCGTCAATGTTTTTCGGGATATCATCTCTCATGGAAACGAGTATGCCTTCTGGTAATTTATTAGCATCTATAGCTAATTGGTAGTTTCCGGCAGGCAACTTTTTGAAGCGTGCGGTGCCTCCATCGTCCGTAGTCTCATGGGCGGCCATTTCACCATCTTCTTTAAATAACCGCGCATCAATTCTTGCAACCGGGTTGTTGTTGGCGTCAACAGTGTCGACTGATAATGACGCCTCCTTGTAAAGAACTATGTTCACATCTTCATTCTCTTGCCAAACATCGATTGTCTGGTGCAGTGTTGCGTAGCCACGTTTCTCAACAAACATCGAATATTTTCCGTATGGTATTCCGCCTATTATGGCATGCCCATCTTCTGCGGCACGGCATTCGTAATCGTCATTTTCGTAATCGCTGGGGATTAATTCTAGCTCGATACTAACATCAGGAAGTGGCAGCCCGTCGGCATCACCGATTAAAAAGTTTAGTCGTGGACCGAGCGGCATTTCGACAACAAAATCTTCGACGCTATGCATAAGGTCGATGTTTTCTATTTTCACAATGCCAAGATTGGTCGTGGCTGTGAGGTTGTACACTCCAGGAGTAATATCTTCGACGGTAAAAGTGCCGTCCTCTTCGATTCTTCCAGAAGCTCTCTCGCCATTCCAGATTTCCTCGGTTTCCAATCTTATAGATGAGTACCCTTTATCTAAGCCAACGATATTCGTAACTTTGCCATTCATGTGCAGGCTCGATTTCAGAATGATGTCAGGCGCTTGATAACCGTCAACTTCAACTTGGCCCTCAACATAATCGGGATGCTGTGCAGTAATAACCAGCTTACCGCTAGCCTTGCCAACATCAATAGCCCAACTGGAACCGTTACTGTTAAATTTGCCAATAAATGCTGAATAGCTTCCATCGCTAGCTGTTGTCGTTTCAGGCGAATCGAACAGTTCGCCATCCCGGCGTTGCGGACTCTGCCGTGTGTTAAATATCTCAGCACCAACAATTGGCGTGCCGCTACTATTTAATACGCGGCCAGTGACTTTGGACCCGCGCTGCATGTGCGCAGTTACCGTTTGTTGATCAGGAGTTTTCTCGCAATGAACCGTTTGTTCTAATGAATCATAGCCACTTGCTTGGACGCGAATGATATATTCGTTGATGTCGAGATTGCCTATGAGGAATGCTCCGTCGTCGCCGGTAACAGCTTCTCCTTCTATCTGTTCACGATCATAGCTCCTTCCCGGCAGCGACACTAGAGCAAGAACTGAAGCATTGGCTAGGGGCTGCCCTTGTTCATCAAGCACGGAGCCTGTCACCGTTGCCGCAGGCTTCATCACGATGTCTCCCAAATCTTTTATTTCGTTGGGGGTAGGCGTTTGACAAGCGAATCGATTATCGAGCCATTGCGGATGGTAGACAACCAAATAATCTTTTTGGTTAGGGGTAACTGCAAACATTACTCGCGCATCACTTTCAAGCTTGTAGTCCAAGCGGCGTCCGGTGTCGAATTGGAACCAGGGATCGGGTTTTCTAGTAAACGACACCAAGCACTCAGGTATTGGATTGCCGTGCTCGTCGACCACCCTGAATTTAAGATATGCCGGGTCTCCTTTAATATGATCGATCCCGCCGGCATTGCTGATGATGCGCACTTCGTTTTCGGGAGCAGCAACGCGTTCGATAATTGCTTCTATAGGCGTGTCATCCGCCGCGCTATTTTTATTATTAAGCTCTTCTTGGAGCTGCGCATTCGCATCCACTGCATTCGGCTGTTGCTGGCTGTCGCCGCTGATAAATAGCGCAGCAATACTTATAAGTAATGCGGCAATTGCAAAAAGGGGTAATAGTTTTTTCATAATGTAAAGAGATGGCTGTGCATAAAGCGATAAGGACAAAAAGAGCTCGGCGCAAGCTTTACGCGAGAGTCAAATATAATAACCTCATCAATAGAGCAAAGGCTTCCTTTATTGGCGCCTTTGTCCGGAGTTAAGCCCTCAGTCCCTTGACATCAAAGCTATTCGTCTAAAAGCGGAATATTTACCCTGTCTTCAGCTCCTCGGCCCAGCACAATCTCATCGCTGAGTCATTCGCCATTTTGCGTGAAAGTCAAAGATGATGACCTCATGATAGGAGGTTGTCGAGAAGCCTCGCCCTAGAGCGAAGACAATTAATGGCAGTAAATTACTAATTCTAGATTGCGCTCAGCGTAAACTGTAGCAATGACTGTTAAGCACCTTGAAATCAAAGCGCTTGTAGTGGCAGCTGCCACGGCATGCACCCTATTCCTAGGATTGAGCGACAGTCACGCCGAGCGCTATTCAGAGGAGGTAAGCCTCCTCGAACTTTCAGATTCTATTGCTGATTTGTCCGCCACGGCTTCGCGGGCCACGGTTTTCATTGAAGGACTACGTGATGATGGCGAAGGGCGCGCGACGGGTTCAGGTTTTGTGGTCGATGCTATGCGTGGCATCGTAGTGACTAACGCGCATGTTGTGGGAGAACACAAATCATTTTTAATCCGCTTCTTCGACGGCCGTGAAACCAATGGCAACGTACTCGGTCGTGATCCGCAAACTGAT
>JAQWRF010000337.1 GCA_029243845.1 Planctomycetota bacterium
TCTAAAGGTTTATCACAACGCATCGAGCACTTTGAAGAATTTGTTTTATCTGGGCCGACCGCGCCCGTCACAACTGTCGATGAGCTCAACGAAATAATGAAAGAGTGGCTGCTGCGGTTGCGCGACCAAGCAATCGGCAAAGAGTCTCCTGAAGATGACTTGCTCGCATTTGCGGATAAAGCCCTCGAGCGCGGCGAATCTGATTTGGCCCTTGAACTTCTAGAAGAGGCGATACTTTACGCACCTGATAACATTGAAGCACAGTGGGAGCTAGCACAGTTGCTACTCGAACTAGAGCTCGAAGATCGCGCCGCCGCAATGTACGCGAAATTCGCCAACGAAGTTGCACTACGCGGAATCGACGATGAACCACGCCTAGAGAAAGCTCTGCTCATGATGCAAGAACTAGACCCCATGTTTAAGAAGCACAAAAAACTGCAACTTGAATTAGAGGAACAAGGGCTAGAGCTAGCGCATAAATACTATGATCAGAAAATGTACCGCATGGCAATGGAAATCACTAGGCGCATGTCCGCTTCGTGGTCCATGCCGGACGCCATGGCCTTCTACACGAAGATCGCGGTAGAAACGGGCATCAGCCTTGCACGCTGGAAGGTCGCATATAACGAGATGAGTCTCGATGGCTGGCGCAGTCAGGGCGAGAAGAAATATTATCGAGCCTATGGCAAGATGATTGAAGCAGCGATTGTAAATGATGAGACGATTGCGATGACTGGCGGCGATTTGCAAACACAGGCCCTGATTTACGACACTTCCATTAGTTCTGACTTTTCGCTTGAAACCGAAATCAAGTTTAGCAATTTAGATCCGGGCATGCTCGGTCTTTGTTTCGGCTACAAAGATTCGAAAAACACTCAGGTCGTGATGCTGCACCGCAAAGGCTCGCTCGAAGTCAAAACACAAGTGGGTGGCGCCTGGATACCGCGTGATAAAGACAACATACAGCTCGGCAATACTTGGCATAAGTTACGCATCGATGTTGTCACTCAAGTCGGGCCCAAGGCTTTGGTCGACATTTACTTTGATGACAAATACTTGCGCACCGTGAAAATGTCGCGCGATGCTGTACGTGGATCCTTTGGCTTGTTCACCACTACCGGCAATGGCGCCTATCGTCATATTCGCATGCTGCGCCGTGATGCTCATGACCCTGCCGCGCGTATTGAGCGCCAACTTACACTGGAGAAACGTCTCTCTGATCCAGAAGCACGCGCACCCGGTGTTTTCCAAGGCTTAACTCCACCGAATATCAATGCATTCGAAGGTGATTGGATTCAAGGCGAGGCTATTGACCTCAAGGATCGTCAGGGCGCTATTACCGTCATTGCGTTTTGGACTGCTCATCAAGACGAAATTATCCCGACGGCAGCTTACTATTCGATGCTGGCGGAAAAATACCGGAAGTATGGACTCAAATTAATTTGTGTTTGCACTAATCAGCCGCACACTGCGCAGCAGGTACTAGATTGGGTGGCGAAGCACCCCCTTCATGACATCTCGTTGTATTACGACACGCAATACAAAATTTACCCAGCATACAACATCGGCAATGGCGGCCTTGATATCCCGCGTATTTTAGTTTTAGATGTCGACGGAAAAGTTTACTGGGAAGGTGATCCTAATCTGCCACTCACGCGTGGATGGGACCCAGAGGCCCCCGTCCTGACTCCGGTCGATACGATTATTGAAGAGTTGATTGCTGATCGCAAAATGCGAGAAATTTTAAAGTTCACAACTGGCTTAGTGAAGGCTGAAGCATTCTTCGAGCAAAGAGAATGGGCTGCGGCTCTTGAGGCCATCATGCCATTAGCTGAGCTAGACGCCGATTACTCTCCATTGGTGCGCAAAGCCCGCCTATTGGTTGATAACGTTGAAGCTGAGGGTGCCTCTTTGCCTGACCGCGCCGCACAGCTCATTGACGATGGTTATCCCCTACAAGCACAACAACTTCTCACGACTCTAGTCGAAGAGTTTGCGGGCACCGCAATCGCTGACGACTTAGGCGCACCGCGAAAGCGCAAGCTTGAGCGGAGTAATCTTTATCGTACTGCCAAATCAAATATGCGTAAACTCGAAAAAGCGTTGCAACATATCGAGGGCGGACGCCCAGCTGATGCGCGCGAAATCTTGCGTAAAATGAAAGACGCGCAAACCTGCACTGAAATTGCAGAATTTGCGCGTGAGCTCGAAAAGCGTTTAGGCTTATAGAGTTTTCAGAGAGGCTTCGGTAATTTCGAGGGCCCTAGAAACGTCGTCGTTGGTTATCGCAAGATGCGGACGGAAGCGCACAGTGCGTTCACCTGAACTGAGACCAATCATGCCATTTTCGAACATAGCGCCAAGAACCTTATCGCGCGTCTCAGCGTTTGGAGTATCGAATGCCATAATCAAGCCTTTACCTCGAACATTGTCAATCATGTCAAAGCTTGCAGCCATTTGCGTCATTTCTGTCAACCACTTATCGCCCTGGTCAGCAGCGTTGTCACAGAGCGAATCATTCTTGATTGTTTCAAGAATTTTTGTTGCGCGAACCATGTCAACCAAGTTACCGCCCCATGTAGAGTTGATACGACTTGACATTTCAAAGCAGTTATTCGGGACCTCATCAATGCGTGGACCAGCCATGATGCCACACTGCTGTGACTTCTTACCAAAGCTGAAAATATCTGGTGTAATACCGTAGTGCTGGAAAGCCCAAGGCTTACCCGAGCCAAAGTAACCGGTTTGAACTTCGTCACACAGGAACAGGCAATCGTATTTTTCACAACGCGCTTGCAAGCCTTGCAAGAATTCTGGGCGGAAGTGACGATCGCCACCTTCACACTGAATAGTCTCTATCAAAATAGCGGCAATATCATCGCCATGCTGAGCGAAAGCGCCATCGATAGCAGCGAAACACGCGTCTTCCTCAGCGACATGGGCGACCATTTCGGAATCCGTCATCGGAAACTTCAAGCACGGCGCACTGATGCGTGGCCAGTCAAACTTCGGGAAGTAATCAACCTTGTCAGGTATGGTGTTCGTCAACGACAAGGTGTAACCAGAGCGACCGTGAAACGCCTTTTCGAAGTGTAGGATTTTAGTACCGACGTCGGCGTCAATACCTTTGGCGCGATTACGACGCACCTTCCAGTCAAAAGCCACCTTAAGAGCATTCTCGACAGCCAAGGCACCGCCTTCCACGAAGAACATGTGCTTATAACCTTCAGGGACCGCCATCTCGCCCATAGCCTCTACGTAACGCGCCATTTCGACCGTGTACAAGTCAGAGTTTGCTGGGCGGTTAGCCACCACACCGTGGACCGACTCTAGCCAGGTCTTATCGGTGAGTGATGGGTGATTCCAGCCAAGTGGAGTTGAGCCAAAGCAGCCGAAGAAGTCTAAAAAGTCTTTACCGCTGCGACTATCATGCAATATTGCGCCTGATGATTTGTCGAGATCAAGGACCAAATCATAGCCATCGACGAGAATCCACTTAGCCAAGCTGTCATGGACGGATTTTGAATCAAGTGTAGTGCTCATAAGCGGACATCTTACCCTCAACTGCCGTAAAACCCAAGTAAAAAGGCTCTAGAGCGTTAAAATGGTGGCACATGACTTCCGCCGACTCCAATCTGTGTTTGCCGCGTAACGTGCAGTTACGCAGCAAGAGCGAGTACTCCCATGTTTACGCTAATGGCGTACGCATTCGTGGGAAGTATCTGCGCATTGTGGCTGCGAAAAGTCCGCAAGACCTTGGAGCGCGCATGGGACTTTCCGTTAGCGCCAAGTTCGAGAAGTCGGCGGTTAAACGCAATCGCGTGCGTCGGGTTTTGCGTGCAGCATTTCGTCTGCAGCGACAGTCTTTACCTGAGTTTGATCTAGTGGTAATACCTACTCGCAACAACCTCAGTTATCGTACGCCAATCATTGAACAGGAACTCGTCGAGCTGTGTGCTAAGGCCGTGGCCCAGTTTTCAAAGGACTGATGCTCGCTTACATCGTTTCCCTGCCGATTCGCGCCTACCGCAAATTCCTTAGCCCGATGCTTGGGCCATCCAAATGTAGATTCGAACCTACATGTTCGCATTACGGACTCGAAGCGCTTAAAATACATGGCGCATTCAAGGGCTTTTCCCTTATGACATGGAGAATTCTCCGATGCCATCCATTCTGCAAAGGCGGATTTGATCCCGTCCCACTAAAAAAGAAATGATTTCAGTCTTACTCCTCTCTGCTCTTCTCCAACACCCAAGCGCTTCGGAGCCACCCGTGGCTGTGCCTCAACCGTTGTCGGCGAAACAAGAGTTTGCTTTGCCAGCTCGCGAAGATTTGCGTTACGACGGCGAGTATTATTTTGGCGCGATCCGCCGCTTGTCTACGGATGGCGAAAATGCCGAAGGGTATTTCTCTTGGGGCGGCACACGCATCACCTATCAAGCGACATTCGGTGATCGCGCCTGTGACCAAATCTATGAGCTCGATTTGTTGAGTGGCGCGCGGCGCATGGTCTCAACGGGCACTGGTCGCACGACATGTTCCTACTTCATGGGTGGCGATGACAAAATCATTTTTGCTTCCACACATGGTTTCGCTGAAGACTGCTTACCACCGGCTGATCGCTCAAAGGGTTACGTCTGGAAGATCTACCCGCAATTCGATTTATATGTGCGCGACCTAGATTCATGGGAACTCACCCCGCTCGTGCCACACGATGGTTACGATGCCGAAGCCGTGGTTTCTCCTGATGGTGAGCATATCGTTTTTACCTCGCGTCGCTCCGGCGACCTTGAAATATTCATTATGGATGCTGACGGATCAAATCTAACGCAACTAACGGATGAACTAGGCTACGATGGCGGACCTTTCTTTAGCGCAGACTCACAAAAGATTGTTTATCGTTCTTATTACCCCGAGACGGAAGCAGAAGCGAAACACTACCGCGACTTACTCGCGCGTGATTCTATTGAGCCTATGAACCTACAAATCCGTACTATGAATGTCGATGGCTCGAACAAGTTCCAGGTGACGCATAACGAAGCGGCGAACTTTGGTCCTTACTGGCATCCAGATGGCGAACGTATCATCTATTGCTCAAATCAAGAAAGCGAGACCGGCCGTGACTTTGATTTGTTCATGGTCAATGCCGACGGCAGCGATAACCACCGCGTCACATTCTGCCCATCATTCGATGGCTTTCCAATGTTTAGCCACGATGGGCGCAACTTGATTTTCTCAAGTAACCGTAATGCCAGCAAGCGCGGCGACACCAACATGTTCATGGCGGAGTGGCTAGACGATGCGCGTCCTGCGAAGTAGTTAACTAGCGCAATCCGCAAGCATACAAAGCCCGGTCACGAACTTCTTGTGCCCGGGCTCTTGCTTTGGCAGCGCCCGCAGCAAGTATTTCGTCAACGACTGATGGCGTAGCCAGTAGCTCTAAACGCTTCTCACGCGCTTCAGCAAAGTGCTCTTCGATAGCATCTTTAAGGCGCATCTTTAAGTGTCCATACCCTGGCGCACTCTCTCCACCCTTCTCCACCTGTGACTTCCAGTCACTAAGTTCGTCGGCATCCAAAAACAACGCCAATAAATCGAAAAGGAATAACTCGCTAGGATCTTTCGGCTCTTCTGGCGGACGACTGTCCGTCACTATTTTGCCAACACGTTTCTTTAGAGCCTTACCTTCTTCGAAAATCCAGATGTCATTGCCATATGACTTTGACATTTTTTGCCCATCTATCCCCGGCACTTTTTGCATGGTTTCGGATTTCTCAAGCAACATTTCAGGACGCTTAAAAACCTCTGTTTTGTAATTCTGGTTAAAGTAACCAGCCATGTCTTGAGCCATCTCAACGTGCTGAACTTGGTCTTTGCCGACGGGCACCAAATCGGAGTCGTACGCCAAAATGTCGGCGGCCATCAGCATGGGGTACGTAAACAAACCAACATTCGGCTTCGCACCATTCGCAATCTTATCTTTATAGGAGTGTGCGCGCTCGAGCAAACCCATTCCGGTTACAGTCGACAAAAGCCACTGAATCTCAGTCACTTCAGGGACATCAGACTGACGCCACAGCACCGCTTTTTCCGGATCTAAGCCACAAGCCAAATACGTGATCGCGGTTTCGCGCACCAACTCACGCAACTTATCTGCATCGCGCAAAGAAGTTAACGAATGGTAGTCGGCAATAAAGTAAAAATGCTCGCCATCTTGCTCGCTTAAAGCTATTTGTTGGCGAATCGCACCGAAGTAATTGCCTAAGTGCAGTAAGCCACTTGGCTGAATACCAGAGAGATATGTTTTTGTCATTACTTCCAGTGAAAGTTAATTCTAAGGTCAATGTCAGGATGCACCGATTGCTTGACTGGGCATGTCTCGGCTGCCCTAACCAAACGATCTTTATATTTATCTTCAATGGGTTGCCCCATATAAATGTCTACGGGCAAGCGTCCGATACGACGTACCGGTTCAGCGACCATGTGTTTTTCTACTTTAACAGTGGTACCTTCGAGGCTAATGCCATGACGGTCAGCAACAATGCCAAGCAAAGTTAAAGTACAGGTGCCAAGTGCAGTCGCCACTAAGTCGGTCGGTGAGAAATGAGCGCCCTTGCCATGATTGTCGACAGGGGCATCGGTGATTACATGACATTGAGACGGCCCATGAATAGCTTTGCAGCGCAATTGTCCTTCGTAAGCTATTTCTACGCTAACACTCATGCTTAGACCTCGACGGTTGCAGCTTCCAGCTGTTCCTGCTCTTGCTTAGCCGCCAATTCGCGGATGTCCGCAGAAATACGCATCGAGCAAAACTTTGGCCCACACATCGAGCAAAAATGCGCCTCTTTAGCCGAGTCAGCCGGCAGTGTCTCGTCGTGATAAGCATATGCTGTTACTGGATCGAGTGCCAAATTGAATTGGTCGCGCCATCTGAAATCGAAACGCGCCCTAGACAGAGCGTTGTCACGCGCATCAGCATTTTCTATGCCTTTAGCAATGTCAGCAGCATGAGCAGCGATACGGTAAGTGATGACTCCGGTTTTCACATCGTCTTTATTCGGCAAACCGAGATGCTCTTTAGGAGTTACGTAACACAGCATCGCTGTGCCATACCAACCAATTTGCGCAGCTCCAATGCCTGAAGTAATGTGATCATAGCCAGGAGCGATGTCAGTAACTAATGGCCCTAAAGTATAGAACGGGGCCTCAAAGCACTCGTCAAGTTGCTTGTCCATGTTCTCTTTAATTTTGTCCATCGACACGTGACCAGGACCTTCTATCATCACCTGCACATCATGCTTCCAAGCAATTTGAGTCAGCTCGCCCAAAGTTTTAAGCTCGCCAAATTGAGCCTCGTCATTAGCGTCAGCCAAACAACCCGGGCGCAAGCCATCACCTAAACTAAAGGTGACATCGTACTTCTTCATGACTTCACAAATCTTTTCGAAGCCGGTGTATAAAAAGTTTTCTTTTTCGTGATGCAAACACCACGAAGCCATAATCGAACCACCGCGCGACACAATGCCTGTAGTACGCTTGGCAGTCATTGGCACATACTTGATAAGAACGCCTGCGTGGATCGTAAAGTAATCTACACCCTGCTCGGCTTGTTCGACGAGGGTGTCAATGAACAAATCTAAAGTCAAGTCTTCGGCGACACCATTCACTTTTTCAAGCGCTTGGTAGATTGGCACCGTACCGATTGGCACAGGTGAGTTGCGCATAATCCATCCACGTGTTTCGTGAATGTTATGCCCGGTCGACAAATCCATTACGGTATCGGCACCCCACATAATGGACCATTGCAATTTTTCCACTTCCTCGGATATCGAAGAGTGCGTCGCACTGTTTCCGATGTTAGCATTAATCTTAGTACGGAACTTGCGACCGATGATTACCGGTTCGAGTTCAGGGTGTTTGATATTCGCCGGAATAACCGCGCGCCCTGCCGCGATTTCTTCGCGTACAAATTCTGGATCACGCTTCTCACGTGCAGCCACAAACGCCATCTCGGCTGTTATCTCGCCTTTACGCGCATAGTACATTTGCGAAAAGTTTTTGTCGCCACGCTCGAGGCGCTCGGCAATCCACGCGGCGCGCAATGGCGCCAGACCTTCGCGAGGATCAATCCCTTGCGGCCCGGTCGTGTCGTAAGCGTCGTGGTGTTCGCCGTTAGTCAGATGAATACGGCGAAACGGCACTTCAATATCAAAGCCACCGTGCGACACAGTGCTGCTCATCTTTTCGCTTGACGGGTAGCACTCTTCGAGGCTCGGTATTTGTCGTGGGACAAGTTCGCCGCTTTCGTTACTGTGGCGAGTTAATTCAGTCGGGGATGTGTTCTCAGTCATTAGCTATATCTTCGCTTCGCGCTTGGTTCCAAACAATAGAGGA
>JAQWRF010000341.1 GCA_029243845.1 Planctomycetota bacterium
GTTGGTAATCAAATCGCTTTCATCACATTCGCCGAAACACGCGAAACCGTACAGCGGTTCGGCAGACTGCACCGAATGACCGCCGACCCATTTAGCACCACTTTGTTTTATAACTTGCACCGCGCCAGCAAACACTTGCTCAAGCACGTCTGCCCCCCAATCTTTGGGGAATCCTGCCAAGTTCAATACCACGCTTGGTGCACCACCCGATGCGTAAATATCAGACAACGAATTTGCCGCAGCAATCGCGCCGTAAGCGAAGGCATCGTCAACCACCGGCGGAAAGAAATCTACGGTGTGCAAGGTAACTTTGCCTGGCACGCCGCTACGTACCGCTCCCACATCGTCGTAGCCACTTGGGCCTACCACGACATCGTCGCCAACTGCTAAAGGTGCGACTTGCTGCAAAACTTGCGCAAGCTGCCCCGGAGGAAGTTTGGCCGCTCAGCCAGCGCTGGCGGCGTAATCGATGAGGCGTTTCTCTAAACTCATGGGCTTTAGTGTAACGCGCGATGCTAAGTTATTAAACGATGATACGCCTGCTTACTGTCCTTGCTGCACTCACTTTATGCCTGCCATGCGCTGCACAGAGCAAACCGCCCACTACTAGCCAAATAAAAAAAACGCTGGCACAGTACTTTGAGCTCGAAGAAACCGCTAATGACGAGCGTTTGGCCATTTGTTTGAAGTTACAGAGCATCGATATAAGCAAAGCATCGATATATAAAAAATGGCTGAAAATCATCAGTAAGTCGTCTGCCAAAGCCACTACGTCGTTGCCAAAGAAGAAAGGTGAATACTTCTTCTGGGAAAACTCACAGCGGGGCTTCTACATCATTGGTGGCGAAACTAGTAAACCCAAAGGACTGCTCATCGGCATGCATGGTGGCGGCGTTGGCTCCGGTGATGCGCATGGTTCAGCCGGAGCCATGCACAACGCTGCGAAAGAACTTGGGTGGTTGGCCATCTTTCCCGAAGTCATAGAAAAAACCGAGCGCGGCTGGACGGACTCTGGCACCGAAGAATGGGTGATGCAATTAATTGATATGGCGATTGTGACTTACGACATCGACCCTAATCATGTTTATTTATCTGGTCACTCCATGGGCGGCTATGGTTCATGGACTTTAGGAGCGCATCATGCCGATCGCGTGGCAGCACTCGCACCTTCGGCCGGCGCACCGACTCCGGTTTATGATTACGAAGGCAATTTGATCGAGATACAAAGCGGCGTGGTGGCTAACCTGCGGAATACTCCAATGGTGGTTTTTCAATCTACGGATGATCCACGCGTGCCACCCGATGCCAATCAAGCTGCGGTAAAAGAAGTCGCTAAATTCAAAAAACGTTTTGGGGGATACGACGACTTCACATACTGGGAAGTGACCGATCGTCAGCACGGTTATCCCAAAGGCGGAATGTTAGCTCTATTGAGCAAAATAAAAGATTTCAAACGTGATGTACATCAAACCCATATCGTTTGGCAACCCACTCTTGATTGGAAGACACAATT
>JAQWRF010000353.1 GCA_029243845.1 Planctomycetota bacterium
TTGCCGAACATTCCGGTTAAAGCATGCCGTGCAAGTTTCGGATTACGCTTTAAGCGGCGGGTGACGTACTTATGCCATTCTTTACCATAAGGAATGTAAACTCTGACCGTATAACCGGCCTCATGTGTTTGCCGGCGAAAAGTTTCTTGGACACCAAGCAGCATTTGTATCTCAACGCGCTCCTTCGCCTCTGGGAGGTCTTCTAGTATTTGCGCAACTCCTGCAAGAATGAGTGGGTCGTGAGTAGCAACAGCAACATACGCACCGTTCTCGAGCAGTAAGCGCGTGGTCTTTAAATACGAAGCATTAATCTCGCTCATCTCTTGATAGGCGTCGGATGCAGGCTCGACATAGATGCCTTTCACCATACGCACGTTCAGCTGACGTGGGTTGCTTTCTAGCAGGCGTTGAGCGTCGCCGTGAGTGCGAAACAGCATTGCTTGCAGTACGCAACCGATATTGTCCTGATGCGCCTCTCGCAAGCGCTCAAAGACCGCGAGGGTACCGTCAATAGTGCTAGACTCTTCCATCTCATAACGCACGAAACCTTGCTGTTGCTGAGCGAGGCTGACAATTGAGCTAACGGTCTCAAAGCAAATGTCTTGGCTGATATCGAGCCCCATTTGCGTCGGCTTTAACGAAACGTTCACCGGAAAGCCATTATCTGTTAGTGTCTGAATTAAAGATTTATACTCGCTCGCTGCAGCATCAATTTCACTGTTATTCGTGACGGCTTCACCAAGCAAATCGAAGGTGGTGAGGTAAGCGCTATCCTGAAGGTGGCGTCCGCGATCTAGGGCATCTTCGCGCGATTCACCTGCTATATAGCGTAGGCTGAGCGGGCGCATAAATGCCTTCGGGACGAGCGGGATGCAAGAAGCTAGGATTTTATCGAGTATTGCCATGGCGTAATTCAACCATAGAATGCCATCGCGTTAGGGTGGGCGCTAGCTTTATACTATGCAAATGTTGCGATTGCACCTCATCATTTCGGGATTGGCTTTCACGGTGTGTGCCTGTGCGCCGAACCCACCAGCTAGCCAAGGCGGCTTGCTTGCTGCGGGTGAGCAGCGCGATTTGATATTGGTATCTATCGACACTTTGCGCGCTTCGAGATTGCCGTTTTATAACCCGACTTTACACCGGGCACCGAAACTTGAATTAGCCGGTTCTCCAGACGACCCATTTTCGATAGCGTGGCTCGCCAACCAAGGCGTGGTGTATGATTCCGCGTTTACAACGTCTGGCAAAACTTTACCATCGCTGGCATCCTTTTTTACGGGGTTGGCACCGCTCGAGCATGGAGCGGTGTCAAACATGACACGTTTGCAAGCGGATACCTACATCCCGACTTTAAAGGATGCCGGCTTCAAATGTCACGCGCGGGTGGCGAATCGCTCCTTACATAAGTTTTGTGGTTTAGCTAATGGTTTCGATAGTTACGCTGTTCGTGCAAAAGAACGCGAGCGCGAATTAGGAGACGATCTTTTAAAGGCAGCTCATGCCGATATAGTCGAAGGCAGCAGAGTAATGCTGTGGGCCCACTTCATGGCTCCGCACCAACCTTATGAGCCACTGCCTGAATACCGCGATCAATTGTCTTTGTCCAGTAATGTTATTGCTGGCAACGATCAACTTAAAGCGGCGCATAGATCACCGCAAACAGAGCAAGAAAATTTTGGCGCTTATCGCGACTTGTACGATGCCGAGATAGCAACGGCTAATCAATACCTTCAAGATTTTTTAGTTAATCTAGATGCAAAATACCGTGCAGCAAATCGTGGAGGCCTGCTTGATAATGCCGTAGTAGTGTTTTTCTCTGACCATGGCGAAGAGCTCGCCGATCGTAACGGTTATTTTTTGCACGCCAAAAGTTTGTATAGCTCGGTGGTGCGCGTGCCATTAATCGTCATTGATGAGCAAAAAGGCAGCAGCGGGCATATCCCACAATTGGTGAATTTGTCTCAAACAATGGAGATGCTGTTGCATGGCAAGGACTTCGCTGCTGAGACTGTAGTGAGTGCCTGGCATAACGATTACTTCGCTATCCGCGATGCGCGTTATACATTAGTGCACAATCCACAGCAGAATGCACAAGGTCCGCTTGAGCCACCGGAAGATGTCGCTTACTTTTATTCGGCTGTAGAACTTTACGATCGCCTTAGCGACCCCTTTGAAATGGACAATATTGCCGATGCTAATCCGCAAAT
>JAQWRF010000355.1 GCA_029243845.1 Planctomycetota bacterium
CCTTGGCGGCTCCCTAAATACCGAGCAATTTACTAAGGCAGTTGTCTTAGAAATGGGTTAAAGTTTACGCATGCTTAACATTGGCTTCGACATTCGCCCCGCACTGTTCGACTACGCCGGCATTGGCCGCTACGTGCGAGAATTGGCCACGGCAATAACGCATCTTCCCGAAGAAGAGGCCGTGTATTTGCAAATGTTCGCCACATCGTGGCGCGGCGGACGACATATACCTCCTGGGCTAGTAGCTGATCGTCACAAGATGAACCTCGGATGGCTTCCCGGCCGCATAATGGACCACTTACATAAATTGCCAGGCCTTGATGCTGGACGCATGCCAGCTGAAGTCAGCGCTTTCCATTACACCGACTACAACTATCCGTCGGTGCGGTCTGCTGGTCGCGTGATGACTCTTCATGATGCGGCCTTTGTCGCTGAACCAAAGTTTCACGGCTGGGACACTTCGAAGCTTCTCGACCGCGTGCGCAAAAACATTCAAAACGCGCACGAAATTTTAGTCGTTTCTGAACCAGGTATTCGCGACGCGGAATTACTTGGTGCCAAGCGCGATGATATTCATGTGATTCCACATGGGGTTAGCCAGTTCTTTAAACCAGCGCAAGAGACTTCCACAGCGGATAGCTATCTTTTAACTGTCGGCACCCTCGAGCCGCGCAAAAATTATCGCCGCACGCTTAAAGCGCTCGAACAATGCTGGGATCGCGACCTCGCTCCTGACTGGGTCATCATTGGCCGCCCAGGATGGGGTTACGAAAAGTTTGTTGGCGAAATGCAAAACTCGCGTCACGCGCATCGCATTAAGTGGGTTCAACACTTGTCAGACGCCGAATTGTTGCGCTACTATCAAGATGCGCTGGCTTTACTGTTCCCGTCATTGAACGAAGGCTTCGGCTTAGTGGTTCTTGAGGCAATGGCTTGTGGCACTCCGGCTATTGTCGGCAATAACACTGCCCCATCGTGGGTTGCGGGCAATTCTGGTTTACGGGTAGATGCGACGGAAGTTGATTCCATCGCTGCTGGCATCGAGCGTATGGTCAGTGAAAAAGCATGGCGCTCACAAGCTTCTGCTGTCGGATTACAGCGCGCCGCTACCTTCACCTGGGAAGAAACCGCTCGCAAAACGGTTGCCGCTTATAAGCGAGTGAGCGAAGTCTACAAAGCCGAAAATAGCTAAGTCGATTTAAAAAACTTCTCCAGCTTTGCGCACTAAATAAACCACGCCAAGCATCACGCCGAGCCCTAGAGCAAAAGCCAACGCGCGGATAGCCAGCGGCTGCTGGCTAAGGTCGCCAAGCCCACCCGCTTGCTCTTCGATAATCTCGCGACGTTGACGCGCACTCTCGTGGCGCTCTTGACGATGAATAGTGTCCTCTTGCGCGGTACTATTAGATTCATCGACAACAGCGAATTCGACTTCGCCAATTTTGACGAGGATGCCGTCGCGCAAACGAATGATGTTTTGCTTGCGGCCATCGACAAAGGAACCATTAGAGGACTGTTGATCGGCTAAAGTGAAGGCCTCATTTTTCCACTCAATTTTAGCGTGCACGCGCGACACCGAATGATCATCCACCACATAACCGCAACTCTGATGGCGCCCGAGTGTAAGGCCATCGCATAGTTGAACGGTTTCATTGGTGGAAGTGTTACGTAACTGCATCGCCATACTTTAGCAACGCTAAGATAGTTTAGAAGACGATGACCACTCCACCTGCTTTGATCCTCGAAAATGTGCGGCTTGCTTGGCA
>JAQWRF010000344.1 GCA_029243845.1 Planctomycetota bacterium
CACTTCCACACCTCTAAATCCCTGCTCGAAATAAAAGTCTAATATACGCTGCTCATACTTGGTCAACTCTAACTCGTCTATTGTTTGACCCGTCAGTCCGACGGCAACTTCTATTTCAGGTGGAGTCAACTCATCATAGCCTTCGAACACGACTTGTTTCCATGAGCGAAGCGGGTCGACGAGCAACTCAATCACAATAGAACCTGGCGCACTACCCGGTAGCTTCCGGATTTGCACCACGCGCATTCGCATCTGGCTCCAGAGCCATTCAATGCTATCTTCCAGCAGAGCTGCCGAAAACTCTTTCCCGATGGCTAGTGACATACCTTGCAAGGCCTGCTCGACCTCCTCATTAGCGCCGACAACAATGATGTCTTCAACTATGGACGCCTGCTGTTCTTGCCCCGCTTGAGCCGCAAAAGAAGATGAGCTTGCTACACAGAGCAAGCATGCACTAACAAATAGGTTTTTAAACATCATCAAAGGCTGTAACTGAAGCGGTAGAATCTACCGCTTGGGCGTGAACGTCGTCGTTTTCGAAACGCATAAAACGCTTATTAAAACGCAAAGAGATTTCACCCGTAGAACCATGGCGGTTTTTGGCAATGCTCAACATAGCCTTATCACGATTCTCTTCGGTTTCGTTGTAGTAATCTTCGCGCATCAGCATCATTACCATGTCGGCGTCTTGCTCAATGGAGCCCGATTCACGCAAGTCGGACAACATAGGCTTATGGTCTGAGCGATCTTCCGCCTTACGATTGAGCTGAGCTAAGGCAAGCACTGGCACCTCGAGGTCACGAGCGATAGATTTTAAAGTACGCGAAATTAACGAAACCTCGTTTTGTCGCGATTCAGCCTTTGCCTGCAACAATTGCAAGTAATCGATGATTAACAAATCTAGCTTGCCTTCGCGCTTCAAGCGGCGCGCCTTAGCACGAATCTGCGACAAACTTGGCTGCGAAGAATCGTCGACATGAATCACGGTATCGCGCAGCCGCGAACCGGCTGTTGTTAGCCGACTTCTATCGTTAGCCTGCAAACGATGGCGGCGCAAGCTATCGTGGGAAACCTTCGCCAGAGAAGACAACAAACGCACCACAAGCTGATCGCGTGGCATCTCTAAGGAGAACATCAATACAGCCTTCTTGTCTTGCACTGCAACTCGCTCGAGCAAGTTAAGAGCGAAGGCCGTCTTACCCATACCCGGACGCGCTGCCAACACCACTAGGTCGCCAGGACGGAAAGCAGATTTCTCATCAAGGTCGTAGTAGCCCGTTTTGAGACTTTCTTCTTTCGCTTCGCCACTGAGCAATCCGTCGAGATTCGAGTCGATTAGTTCTGCTACAGAAATCATTTCTTTGCCGACGAGGCGTTCGCCAACACCAAACACAGCCTTCTCAGCTTGACCGACGAGTTCCTCGACATCGCCATCGGCTTCGCCATCGAACACGCTGCTTTGAATACCCTCGGACGCTTTCAGTAACGCGCGACGGATCGATAAATCCCGAACAATTTTGAGATGGTTTTCGAGAAAGGCATTAGATGGGACAGCCATCATGCACTCGCCCATATAATCCGTGCCGCCCAGCTCTTCTTCTTTGTTGCGGCGCTGTACTTCGTGGCCTACAGTCAATGGGTCACAACGACCCTGCTGTTGCGCTTCAAGCTCAATCATAATCTTAAAAAGATCACGGTGGCGCGGGGAATAGAAATCTTCTGCTAGGACCACTGCCGTGACATCAGCCATACAGTTTGGATCGCGCAAAACGCTACCCAAAATGCACTTTTCGACCTGTAAATCGAAAGGAGGTGAAGGCAAGGCGGAGGCACTCATTTTGAATTGCGATAATACAATAGCGGACGGCTTCCCCATACGAGAAAACCGTCCGCGATTTGCTTTTTTTAAGCTTCTGAAGACTCGCCGTCTTCGTCGAGCTCAGGAGTTTCTTCAACTTCAGGCTCAGCGAC
>JAQWRF010000346.1 GCA_029243845.1 Planctomycetota bacterium
CGCTTCGTGGGGATGGTGGACTGAAAAGCCACCAGCTGAAAAATACGAAACGATGGTTCATAAGCGCTTAACCTCGCTGCCAGCATTAGCGGGCACTTGTGTGCATGACGCTATCGAGCATTGGTTTAATCTCAAACGCGACGGTGTCGACATGAGTTCTTCCGACTTGCTTGCCGAAGCAGTAGATAATTTTCGCGACGGATGGCGCGAATCCTCCACCGATGCCTGGAAGGAGCGACCCAACAAAACCGTGCACATTGATGAGCATCATTACGGCAAAGAGATTGCAAAAGAGCGTACCGATAAGGCTCGCGAATTGCTCGAGCGTTCAACGCGTTACTTCGTAGAATCAGAAGACTGCCGCCCGGCCCGCGAGGCGCACCCGGATAGTTGGCGCTCGCTTGAGTCTATGGACACTTACATGTTTTTGGGTACTAAAATTTATGCTGTGCCAGACTTTGCTTATGTCGATGGCGAAACGCTTCATATTTGGGACTGGAAAACAGGAAAGCCGCGCGAAGCCGATAACTTCCAACTTCACTCTTATGCCCTTTATGCTTGCGAAAAGTGGCAGAGCGATCCTGAGCACATTGTTTTACATGCTGCGTATTTAAACGAAGAAAAAATAATAAGCACGGAAGTCCAGGTGCCGACCATGCTTGACGTCCAAGACCTAATGTCAGCGTCAGTAAAAGACATGATGGAAGTACATTATGACCCCGACGAAGATCCGGTTTTGATGGACAACTGGCCTAAAACGAAGGACGAAAAAAAGTGCAATTGGTGCCGTTTCCGCGGTATTTGCCGGGATATTTGCTAATTTAGACGCCTAAATAATATTTTTTTGGGTAAGCTATATCCTCTAATGTTGTTTTCGAATTTAATACTCGCTTGTCACCTTCTGGCCTCTTTTGCTCAGGGGCCTGTCGTCAGTGAGTTTTTAGCTGATAATAGCGGTAGCTTGCTGGACGAAGACGGAGACTCTTCTGATTGGATTGAGATTTATAATCCGGGCTTGACAGCATTAGACTTGGACGGCTACTTTTTATCTGATGATAGCGGCGACTTGCAAAAATGGATGCTCCCAGCCCAAACATATATTCAGCCTCAAGAGTGTTTGCTGGTCTACGCCTCTGGGAAAAACCGACAGCAGGCGGGCCTCCCCCTACACACAAATTTCAAGCTGAAGGGCTCGGGAGAATACCTGGGCCTAATAAGCCCAGATGGAATTACGGTGCTGTCTGAGTATGCGCCCGAATTCCCCGCACAACACGAGGATATTTCTTACGGACTTAGATTTAATCCGGCACTAACAAGCGAAACTAGTTTTTTCCCTTCACCCACTCCAGGATTAGTGAATAGCACCGGCGGAGTTTTCGTCATTCAGTCAACATCTACTCCAGAGTTTCCGCTTGCTCAACAAGATATTGTGGTCTCGGCTCAACTAGATGCCGGATCTGTTCAAATTCAACAAGTTGCCATGTATTCACGGGTTATGTATGGCCCAGAGTCCTTGACTCTTCTTGCCGATAACGGAATCTTTCCAGACCTGATTGCTGGCGACGATTGGTGGACAGGCACCATTTCTGGCCAGGGCGTTCTCCCTGGCGAAATGGTTCGTTGGCGTATTGAGGCGAGTGATTCCCTTGGGCAAAACGGTCAGGGCCCGCTTCACCAAAACTTAGACTCCGCAGAATACTACGGAACGGCTGCTGCCGACCCGTCTGTTACGAGCGATTTGCTTGTTCTCCAGTGGTTTGTTGAAGACTCTTTGGCTGCGGGGACCTCTGCAGGAACACGCTGCTCTATATGGCACATGGGAGAATTTTATGACAATCAGTTTTGCCGAAAAAGGGGGGCGAGCACCGCCTCATATAATAAAAAGAGCTACAAAATAGATTTCAACCCCGGCGAAAAATTCCGCATGTTCGAAGGAATGGGCAGGATGGAGGAGATAAATTTAAACACAACCTGGAGCGATAAATCTTATATTCGCCCAGTTGTTGCTGTTGAAACTTACGAACTGGTGGGCGCCGAGACATTTATGTCTGAACCGATTCACCTTATGCAGAATGGAGACTTTAAAGGGCTTTACATTTTTGCCGAGCAGATCGATGACGAGTTTTTGGAGCGCCTCGGCCATGACCCTAATGGGGCCATGTATAAGATGTACAATCCGGGTTTCACGGTCGTTGGTAATGAAAAAAAGACGCGGCGATGGGAGGGCACTCAAGACTTACAAGACTTAATAGATGGGACGCAGAATCCGGCTGGCGCGGCGGCAATCGAAACGTATGTTTTTGACAATATAGATATTCCAGCTGTAGTTAGTTATTTGGTTGGCAGCGTGTTGATGCAAGAGACTGACCATTTAGCGCATAATTATTATTTGTATAGAGATTCCGATGGCGATGAAGAGTGGAGATTTTTTCCGTGGGATAAAGATTTAACCTTTGGAAGAGAGTGGACGCCGCAAGATGGGGTGTTAAATGATGGAATGAAAGCCGATGTTGACCCGGTTTCTCATCCTTTTATGGGCAATCAAGCGAATCCTGGGCATGCGGGGTACTGGAACCGCATTATTAATGGATTGTACAAAGTGCCTCGTTTTAGAGAGATGTATTCACGGAGGCTGTGGGAGGCAATGGAGGCTCACCTGGAATCTCCAGGGACCCCTTTGGCTGACACCTTTTATGAGAGTTTAATTTCCGATTGGGAGGCCCGCCTTTCCCTAGAAGTGGCCGAAGATGTTCAGGTTTGGGGTTCGCCTAGCTGGGGCGTCCCACAGACTTTTCATCAGGCAATAGCGTTGATGTCAACTGATTATTTTCAGCCACGCAGAGCCCACCTGTTCCAGACGCATCGCCAATCAGGGGAACTTCCTGGCCCGCGAATGCAGCCCAGCCAAATAGTCCTAGGCTTGATGGAGTCCGATCCTATCTCCGGAGATAGAGACGAGGAGTGGCTAGAGATAAAGAATCTTGGCATGGAGGCGGTCGACATCAGCGGCTGGATGCTGTCAGGGGATATTGAATTTATATTTGACCCTGGAACGGTAATAGCCACCATGGATAGTATTTATGTATCACCCGCAGTTAAATCTTTCAGGAATAGGGCAGCCTCTCCCACGGGTGGCGAGAACTTGTTTGTCGTCGGCCCCTTTTTGGGGAACCTATCACTAGGCGAAGATTTGTTTTTATGGAATCGTGATGGAGGCATCGAAGACTCAAACAGCACGTCTTTTGCCTTATTTACCAATCAGTTTGTGTCCGGCGAAGAAGCCATTATCAGCGTTGCCGGGGCAACTCCGCTTGGAGCGGTGTTGGTGGCATGTAGCGTGTCTGGTGCTGGCCCAACACCAACTCAGTATGGAGCGGCCGAATTGTCTGTTCCAATAAAAGTCCTGCCTGCACTTACGTCTGACTCTTCCGGAATGTCAAAGATTTCAGTAACCTTGCCAGCAGCATTATCGGGGGTGCAGGTTTGGCTTCAGGCCGTTGACTTGAGTGCAGGGGTACTATCGAACGGCGCCGAACGCATTGTCCAATAGACTCTGTTTAGCTTTGACTTTCAGGGGGACTAGCCAGCATAAACACAATAAGGCTAAAAAACAAAAGAGGGCGGTTAATTTCATTCGAGGGAATAATAAGTATAATCTAAGGCCTAACCACACGAGTAGACAAGACCATGGATCTAGGAGACCTTAGACGCGAGTACATAACTAAAGGAATTGCGCGAAACGATTTGGATTCGTGCCCCTTTAAGCAGTTCGAGCTGTGGTTCGCTCAAGCGCAGCAATCTGAGATCAATGACCCGAGCGCATTTAGCTTGGCCACAGCGAATGCAGCAGGTCAACCAACTTTGCGCACAGTGCTTTTGAAACTGTTTAACGAAAGTGGATTTGTGTTTTTTACAAACTATAATAGTAAAAAAGGGCAACAACTCGATGAAAATTCTCAAGTGGCAATGTTATTTCCGTGGCTCCCGCTGGAGCGGCAGATTAAAATAACCGGCACCGCTGAAAAGATTTCGGTTGAGCAGTCGGCGAAATATTTTGCATCACGCCCACGTGGTTCACAGCTTGGCGCCTGGATTTCAGAACAGTCAGACCCATTGCAATCCCGCAAAGTTTTAGAAGACAAGTTCGCGCAGGCCTTGCAAGATTTATCAGGCAAAGACGTTCCGATGCCAAAATCGTGGGGTGGCTATAAAGTCGTTCCGACCAGCATCGAGTTTTGGCAGGGTCGCGAAAACCGTCTACACGACCGCTTCCGGTATGATTTAAGCGGAGCTAGTGATTGGGGAATTACCCGCCTTGAGCCTTAAACTAAGGTAAGTAGCGCGCGCAAAGCGGCAAATTTGTGCTAGACTTGACAGCAGTCCCCATAAAAATAATCCCTTTAATCATGAATTTTCAAAAGCCACTCGTTTTACTTTCAGCTCTTTTGCTCTCAACACCCACTTGGTCTCAGACCAACCAAGAGCGTTGCGGCACTCCATCGCGGGACCTGCTAGTCCCTCCTAATATCCTGTCGCCTTCCGATTGTGGTTATTCTACGAATAGCCCTAACTCGCAATATGACCCGACTTTCATTTACGAAATCCCGGTTGTTTTTCACGTGATACAAAACACTTCAGGCTCGGGATACTTAAGCCCCTCCCAAATTCAGGATCAAGTTGATATTTTGAATGAAGATTTTCAGGCGATGGCAGGAACGCCAGGGTCTCCGGGCACCAACGCTATGATAAGTTTTCGCTTAGCGACAACGGACCCACAGGGAAACTTCTCAACGGGCATTACGTATACCACGAACAATAGCTGGTTCTCCGATAGTGGTAATTATTACAACACCTTAGCGTGGGACACAAACCTTTACTTAAATATATATACGAAT
>JAQWRF010000384.1 GCA_029243845.1 Planctomycetota bacterium
CGATAGGCAATGGAAAAGAAAGTTTATGTCGAGGCAGCCCCAATAGCAGAATAAGCAACTGTGCCAGCATCGACGCGGACGTCGCCCACCCCGCAGCTGGCGTGCCATATTCTGGAAGCCAGACAATGTCTAAAACCAAATTAACTGGAATAGCTATTAAAGCGGCGATCATCGGCAACTTATAAGAAGGCATCGCTTGGTATGCGCGAGTTAACAGCCCTGACAAGCCGACAATGGGCAACACCCAAAGGTAGGCTTGTACCGTTTTTGCAAGCAGTGCACTATCATCGGCCGTTACTTCTCCGCGTTCAAATAACACCGTAACAACCGGCAGGGCAAGAACCGTTAACCCGACCATGGCGCAACTTAATAGCATTGTTGTCGTTTCGCTTGCTCGGCGCAAACTTGTGTTCATCCCTGCAATATCGTCCTTCGCGGCCAAGCGTGAGAATAATGGCATCGCCCCTGTCATTGCAGCGATTCCTATGAGCGCCATGGGTAGCTGTAGCAGCCGGTTAGCCATAAAGGTATAGGTGTTCGCGTCTGAATCGACAAGACAACGCACTAAGAACTGATCCGTCAATAAATTGATTTGCATTGCTGCCAAACCAATCAACGCCGGAATGAACATGACAAAAGTATCCTTTTGTGACTTCAGCTTCGCCTTCCATTTAAGCTGAAACTTCCATCCAATGTTTTTTAGCCCTCGCAATTGCACCGCCCATTGCAGAGCGCCGCCAATCAGCAAACAAGCGCAAAGTATATGCAGTTTACGAGCGCAGTCGCTTGCCCATAAGCTACCCGCAATAATACCGGCAATCCAGCACACGTTCAGCAGTATTGGCGCAAGTGCCGGCCAGAAAAAATGCTTATGTAAATTTTGAGGAGCTGACGCCAAAGCACACATACAAATCGGCACCATATACGGCAGCAGTATCAAATAGAATAGATTTGTCTGTAAAGCATTCGGGTCAATAAGTTTACCGCGGTAAATAAATAGCGCGACCCAGGCAATGGCCAACAAGCTGAGTAAAATACTGAGCACTGTGGCCTGAAAGCCAGCGAACAGCTCGCGGGCGGCATCGATGCCATCTTTCTCTTCGGCGCGCGCCAGAGCAGGCTGAATGGCAGCGGCAACTGCGCCTTCACCCAGTAGTTGCCGGAACATATTCGGCACTGTCCAAGCGATATAAAAAGCGCCAAGCAAGGGTGTGAAGCCGAAAAAAGCCAACATTACCATGTCGCGTACCATACCCAATACTCGCGATGACATAATCAACGCCGAGTTCACTAGGGCGCCGCGCACCGCATGTTTGGTTTCCATTGCTAGGATTATATATAATCAAGACCTCAGAATCTCTAAATGACTTGTTCCACAATAATGCACGCTGAGCCAATTACTGTAACCGAAAACGTTACCGTTGGCGAAACAGTAAAACTCCTAGCTGAGAAACGCTTTCGCAGCATCCCTATCGTTAATGGCGATGGCAAAATGCTTGGTCAATTCGGCGTTAGCAATATACTAAAACTTGCTATTCCCACATCGGCGTCACCAGAAGGTGGCATGAGTAGCGCTAACTTCATGAACGACAGCATTGAAGACTTGCAACGCCGCCTAGCCGATGACTGGAACAAGTCCGTTGGTGACTACTGCGACAACGATACTCAAACCCTTGCCCCTGAAGATTCGCTAACACGCACTATTATGTGCATCGCTAGCGGCAATCAAGACAATATTCCTGTTGTTGACCCCGATTCGGATCGCTTAGTTGGCATCATTAGCTACTGGGACGTCCTCGACCATTTGCTTTCCGAGATTAAATAGATGCTTACCCTAATTTCTTTACTGGCGCAGCACGGTGCACCAGCAGCTGAGGCTCACGTTATTGGTGGCGCCAACCCATTAGTAGTCGCAGGTATTATTTTTGTAATTACCTATGCGGTGATTATGTCTGAAAAATTTAATCGTGCGGTAGTCGCCCTACTTGGCGGTGGCTTAATGATCTTATCAGGCGTGCTCAGCCAACACGCGGCGGTGCAAGCGATTGACTGGAACACCATCGGCCTGCTAACCGGAATGATGATTATCGTAGCTGTTATGCAGCGTAGCGGGGTTTTCCAGTACTTAGCTATTTGGTCAGCCAAAAAAGTGAATGCAAGGCCTTGGGGCATTCTGGTAATGCTCTCGATTGTCACAGCGATTCTATCGGCGCTGCTGGACAACGTAACAACAGTATTGCTTATCGCTCCAGTGACCTTGTTGATTACTGAAGAGTTAGAAATTGCGCCCTACCCGTTTTTGTTCTCAGAGATTATATTTTCAAACATTGGCGGTGCCGCAACTTTAATTGGTGACCCTCCAAACATTTTGATTGGCTCGATGGTCGAGTCCGTAACCTTCAACGATTTCTTGGTGCACATCGCGCCAATTGTGCCGCTGGTATTCATCGCAACGCTTCTCCCTATTTACATTTTATGGGGACGCAAACTGTATGCCAGTGACGAAGCCCGCCAGCGTGTTTTAGATTTCAGAGAATCCGAGGCCATTACCAACCCAAAGCTGCTTATAAAATCATTAGCTGTTCTTATCCTGGTCTTAATCGGTTTTGTACTAGGACATCCGATGGGCATCGAGCCTGCAACTGTGGCAATGACTGGTGCAGCACTACTCTTGTTGCTCGATAACTTCGGGAAAAACGCAGAAGAGAAAAGTGAGAACGTCCACCACACTTCTGGCGAAGTTGAGTGGGTAACTATATTCTTCTTCGTTGGCCTGTTTGTCATCATCGGAGGCCTCGAACATGCAGGCGCTCTCGAGATACTTGCTGCGCAAGTTGTGGGGCTTACCGACGGCATCGCAGATACAGCCGGGGTCACTAAAGCGCTAGCCTTAGGCGTGCTATGGATATCCGCGATTGCCTCGGCTATCGTCGACAACATTCCGTTCGTTGCGACAATGATTCCGACCCTCAAGGAGGCATTCGCTCAGCTGGCAGAAAACGGAGTTGGCCTCGATGCCGCACAACAACAAACTGTGTGGTGGGCACTCTCATTAGGCGCATGTTTCGGTGGCAATGGTAGCTTGATTGGCGCCAGTGCCAACCTAATAGTCGCAGGATTCGCCGAGCGCGCAGGTCATCCGATTAAATTCGTAACCTTTTTGAAGACAGCCTTTCCGCTAATGATAATGTCGATTATTATCGCTACTGGCTATCTGTGGCTGCGTTATCTGTAGGAACTTTTTCGACGTTCATACGTTCATCGAAAAACTCTTTCATTTCTTGGGCTTTTTCGTCGCCTAAGAATTCGCGGGTTTTGTCGATCTGGTAGACACCCATCTCTTGTGACATATCGATTGCTTTATCGATAGAGGACAATGACATGAAAATGATAAGGCAGAAGTAAGCAATGCCAAAGCAGACCCACTTAACCGCGGACGATTTCTTCGGCTGCTCTATTGTTGGAATATCAGTCATTGATCTAACCTAACAACTGGCGCACAACCCCTGAAACGCGCTTGCCGTCTGCGCGACCCGCAATTTGCACTTGCGCGATTTTCATCACGCCTCCCATGTCAGCCATGGACGACGCTCCAGTTTCAGCTATTGCTGCTTTCACAATAGATTCGAGCTCGGCATCGTCAAGCTGTTTTGGCAAGAATTCGGACAGAATATCTAACTCGGCCTGTTCGACGTCGGCAAGATCTTGGCGACCGCCAGCGACATATTGTTCGATAGATTCGCGGCGACTCTTAGCTGCTGACTGAACAATCTTTATCATTTCGTCATCAGTCAAAAATTCAGCTGGAGAGTTGACCTCTTCGGTGAGACCCTCTTTGCCGCGCTTATCAATACCAGCATTCTTAAAGTCGTTAACTAGCGAACGCAGGGTCTGCAAGCGTAACTTTTCTTTGTCACGCATGGCTTGTTTAATTTCATCGTTGATTGTTTTTAACATGTATTTACTCCGTCGCAGTTCCGTCAGCAGACTCCTCGGCCTGTTCTTGAGGGATTGCCGCAAGTGCAATTAACTTGTCTTCGGCCTTGAGATTCACCAAGCGTACGCCCTGAGTAGCGCGCCCCTGGATTGAAATGTCGTCAGCCTTAGTGCGAACCAACATGCCTGATGCTGTTGAGAACAACACATCAGAACAGCGTGATGCGTTACGCGCATTCACTACCGGGCCGTTACGATCGTTCGCCTTAATACCAACCACGCCTTGAGAGCCACGCTTAGTCAAACGGAACTCGCCAATGCGTGTACGCTTGCCATAACCGTTTTCACAGGCAATGAGCAAGTATTCGTCTTCGTTGCCCGCAACCAGGTCAACGACCTTGTCACCAGCCTTGAGTTTCGCACCTTTAACACCAGCGGCATTACGCCCCATCGGACGCGCATCGGCTTCATCGAAGCGCACCACTTGCCCTCCAGCAGTAACAATCATTACATGATCGCCGGCGCTTACCAAACGAGTGCCAATCAAGCGATCGTCGTCATTTAGCTTAGTGGCAATCAAGCCGCTATTACGCGGACGTGAGTATGAAGAGAGTTCGGTCTTCTTAACCTTACCTTGCTCGGTAGCGAACAGTAAGTACTCGCCTTCATCGAAGTTACGCGTTGCGATAACGGAACGAATTTCTTCATCTGGCTGGATTCCTTCGATGAGGTTACGAATGGAACGCCCCTTAGCCGTGCGATCTTGCTCGGGAAGGCGGTAAACCTTAAGCCAGAACAAGCGCCCACGGTCAGTAAACACCAACAAGTAATCGTGAGTCGAACACACGAACAGATGCGATAACACATCGCCGTCTTTCGACTTACCGCCAGTAATACCGCGTCCGCCACGAGCTTGGGCGCTATAAGTATCGGCGACAGTGCGTTTGACATAGCCTGAAGAACTGATGGTCACTACCATGGTTTCTTCGGTGATCAAATCTTCGGTCAAGAAGTCTTGAATACCTTCGCCAATCGAAGTGCGACGCGGCTCGGCGTATTTGCTTTCGATGTCCGTTAAATCTTCACGAATGATGTCAAATACCAATTCGTCTTCGGCAAGCAAGCGCTTTAGCCAAGCGATTTCGGTAATCAAATCGTCGATCTCTTTTTGCAGCCTAACGACTTCGAGTCCTGTCAAACGACCCAGACGCATATCAACAATCGCTTGTGACTGAATCGGTGTTAGAGTGAAAGTAGCCTCGAGTGTTTCGCGAGCTTCTCCGGTATTAGCAGAAGCTTTAATAATTTCAACGACTTCATCAATAGCCTGAATCGCTATCATCAAACCTTCGAGAATGTGCAAACGCGCCTGGGCCTTATTCAGCAAGAACTGCGTGCGGCGGCGAATAACTTCGAAACGGTGATCGCGGAAAGCCTCAATCAATTCTTTCAAAGTCAGAGTACGCGGCTGCCCATCGATTAGCGCCGTGTTACGAATCGCATAAGTCGTCTGCAATGGCGTGTACTTGTACAACAAGTTCTCAATGACAATCGGATCGCCGTCTTTCTTCAGCTCGATAACCACGCGCATGCCGTCACGGTCAGACTCGTCGCGGATGTCGAAGATGCCTTCGATACGTTCGCTCTTTACTTCGTCAGCGATCTTCTCGATGATGGCTGTTTTCTCGCGCTCGTACGGTATTTCGGTGAACACAATCTTATTGCGCCCTTTACCGTTCTTAGCCTCTTCATGATGAATACGGCCACGCAAGGTGATCTTGCCGCGACCCGTCTTAAAGGCTTCGGCGATACCTGAACGACCACAGATGATTCCGCCCGTTGGGAAATCGGGACCGGTAATGACCTCTAGCAAATCTTTAACCGTACACTTGGGGTTATCCATCACCAAACGAATGGCATTGATGACCTCTTGCAAATTATGCGGAGGTAGCGCAGTCGACATACCCACAGCAATACCTTCCGAACCGTTCACCAACAAGTTAGGAAACTTACCTGGCAGCACTGTGGGCTCGGTTCTAGTTTCATCGTAGTTGGTGCGCTTGTCAGTGGTGTCCTTATCAAGGTCAACCAACATCTCTTCGGCCGGACCACCCATGCGTGCCTCGGTGTAACGCATCGCAGCTGGAGGGTCGCCATCAATCGAACCAAAGTTACCTTGGCCGTCAATCAAACAGTGACGCAAACGGAACGGCTGCGCCATGCGTACCAACGTTGGATAGATAACAGACTCACCGTGTGGGTGGTAGTTACCAGAAGTATCACCAGCGATTTTCGCGCACTTACGATACTTAGCGTTGTGACGCAAATTAAGGTCATTCATCGCCACCAAAATACGGCGCTGAGAAGGCTTAAGGCCATCGCGAACGTCTGGCAAAGCGCGGTCATGAATAACCGACATTGCGTACGTCAGGAACGAATCGCGCATCTCTTTTTCGATTAGCGCGTCGGGCATGTGGGTTAGGTTTGTAGGTAAAGAATCAGCCATATTACAAGGGGATTAGCCCCTAAAAAGGACGCCATATTTTGCCATAGCGCACCCCTAAAATAAACGCTTTTAAACTAATTCCAAGTCGATATTTCCGGTTAATCTAGCCGCCCCACGCAGGCTGATTTTGCCATTCTCTAGCTTGCTCAGAAACAGGCTTCCACCCCATGTTTTCACGGTTATTTCGCCCTCAAATCCGGCATTCCAGGCGTCAGCTGCTAGCGCCACTGCGCCGGTTCCGCAGGCCAATGTTTCGCCAACTCCGCGCTCAAAAATTCTCGCCGATATTTCGCCATTTTCATAAGGAAATTTGGCAAACTCAACATTGACCGATTGCGGAAAGTTCTCGCTGTCAGATTGCAGTTTTTCAGCGAACTCTTGTTCGTAACCTGAATAGTTTTTTACGATAGCGTGTGGGTTAGAAAAATTAACCGTTACCACTTCGACGCCATCTATAGTTATA
>JAQWRF010000385.1 GCA_029243845.1 Planctomycetota bacterium
CCATATTCAAGAGCAAGAGTCTTGTCGTGGCTTTCAATCGGAAATACATCCATGAACAGCGCCTCGAGGCCTTGAACTTTTCTACGGGAAGCCGGGACGTTTAATTGCAGGAAGTCCTCGTAAGAACGAGTTTGCAAATCAGACAGCCCTGGAAGTAGAGAATCATCTCTACTAGCGAAGGAGCGGTAATCGCGAACTTCAAAGTCAGCGATATTTTTATTATTGGTGGTCATCCGGAAGCACCTGGCACAGGTTTTGGGGAGAAAAAGCGTGCTGAATACTACGAACGAAATAACGTTCGCAGTGAACTTTGCTTAAGCAAAGCAATGCCGTAGGGTAACGGCAGAGAATCCGCGATCACTTTCGCTACCTAAACAGCGAAAGTGATTTGCAGTATAGCTATGAAAAGCCAAAAAAATATTAAGCAAGCTTGACAGTTGCGCCAGCTTCTTCAAGTGTTGCCTTGAGCTCTTCAGCTTCGGCAGTGGGTACACCTTCTTTAATAGCCTTTGGAGCACTCTCTACGAGCTCTTTAGCTTCTTTAAGACCTAGGCCTGTGATTGCGCGGACAGCTTTGATCACTGGGATCTTTTTGCCACCATCGCTCTCAAGCACTACGTCGAATGAATCTTTAGCCTCTTCGCCTGCTTCATCACCACCACCAGCGGCGGCAGCAACAGCAACAGGAGCAGCAGCTGAAACACCCCAACGCTCTTCAAGAGCCTTGACGAGAGTAGCAGCTTTACCAATTGGCAATGCGTCTAGAGATGCGAAAATAGCTTCTAGATCTGAGTCTAGTTCTACAGTGTTTGTTTCTTCTGACATGATTTTATGTATTGTTTAAATCGTTGATTGATTGTTGTGGACGCAACCGCTATTCCGCAGATTCGCCCTGATCGACACGTGCCTGTATAGCGCGCGCCAAAGATGTAGGAACCTCGTTAAAAATCGAGGCTAATTGACGTGGCGTACCCATGATTGTGCCACAGATTTGACCGCGAAGAGTGTCCTTGTCGGCCATGCCGGCAATCGAAGCAGCCTCGCCAGCGCTCATAGTTGCGCCATCAAGAACAGCAGCACGGTATCTAACCTTACGCACTTCTGCTTTCTTCCAAAGGACTTCTATTTCTTTAGCCGCCTTGATTGTTGACTCGGTGTCACCCACAAGGATGCCACACATGCCAGACCAAGAGTCTTCATCGAATTCGATACCTGCCTGTTTGAGCGCCACCTTAGCAAGGCGGTTCTTAGTGACACGTAGCTGGGCACCGCTTTCACGAACCTTGTTACGCAGCTCTTGAGACTCTTCAACTGTTAGGTTTTCGATACTCAACAACACCAAGCCTTCTTTCCCAGAAAACTCTGCGCCGTATGCACCGACCATCCATTCATTAAGATTACTTACCATTTTTTTATTATCCTGAATCCTAAGAGTTATGAGAAGTTAACCTTGAGCCCAGGGCTCATTGTTGAAGATACTGAAACTGTGCGGAAGTACGTACCACGCGCAGAAGAAGGGCGCATCGAGCTAACCAAATCAAGGAAAGTGCGGGCATTCTCTTCTAGCTTATCAGCAGAGAAAGAAAGTTTACCAACCGGCACTTGAACGTTGCCAGCGGAGTCGACGCGGAACTCAACCTTACCCGCCTTGAACTCGCTAGTTGCCTTCGCAACGTCAGGAGTAACGGTGCCAGATTTCGGCGAGGGCATTTTGCCTTGCGGCCCAAGCGTACGGCCCAACTTACCCACAACACGCATCATAGCCGGATGAGCAATGACAATATCGAAGTCCGTCCAGCCGCCTTCGATTCTTGCACCCAACTCGTCGCTACCAACCTCAGTCGCGCCAGCAGCTTTAGCAGCTTCGGCAGCATCACCTTCGGCGAAAACAACGATGCGGACATCTTTACCCAAACCGTGAGGCATACTTACAGCACCACGCACCATTTGGTCAGATTTTTTAGGATCAACACCTAAACGCGCAACTACTTCGACTGTTTCGTCGAACTTAGCTGGACGCAGTGTTTTCAAAACAGACATAGCATCCTGCAAGTCATAGACCTTTGAGCGGTCTACTTGCTCTGCATTGTCACGATAACGCCTACTAATAGCCATATTACTTAACCTCCAAGCCCATTGAGCGGGCAGTGCCTTCGATAATGCGCATCGCAGCCTCTACAGATGCAGCATTAAGGTCAGCCATTTTTATTTCTGCTATTTCGCGAACCTGATCAGAGGTTACGGAGCCAACAATCTGGGTACCCACTTCGCCAGCACCTTTCTCGACGCCTGCGGCCTTCTTTAGAAGTACAGCTGCAGGAGGTGACTTGTATTCTAGCGAGAAACTACGGTCGTCATAGACCGTGATAACCACCGGAATAATCATGCCACGCTTATCTTGCGTTGCAGCATTGAACTGACTAACGAAATCGCCAATTGGAACGCCAGCGGCGCCCAATGCAGGGCCTACAGGCGGCGCAGGAGTTGCAGCACCCGCTGGGCACTGTAGCTTTAACTTGTTTACTATTTTTTTTGCCATTTTTTATCCCTCCCACGAATGTGGTGAAAACGGGTTAGCCAATGAGGCGTTTAATTAGGCTCGACGTGCCAATGATCAATCTGAACACTGGTCGAACGGCCAAAGATTATAACTGAAATGGTCAGTTGCCCGCGGGCATCATCGATTTCTTCTACGTTTCCGTCAAAGCCCTCGAAAGGACCTTCTTTAATGCGTACGGAATCACCGACTTTGATCTTTACAGCCATGCGCGGCGATTCTGCGGTATCGTTAACACGGTCAAGTATCTCTTTAATCTCCTCGGGAGACATTGGCAACGGTGGCTTCTGCCCACCGACAAAGTCGCCAAAGCCTTTCGACTCGTGAAGCGTGAACCAAACTTTTTGGTCCGCTTCTGTCTGAGGGACCTCTGCCCCACCCCAATCTCCAAGATCTGCTTGGATGACACAGTAGCCAGGAAACATCTTGCGTGTAACAACCTTCTTCTTACCGTTCTTTATCTCTGAAATCTGCTCAGCAGGTACCAAGACTTCCGGGATGCGCTCTTCTAGAGCAGCAGCTTTAACGCTGCGCTCGATATTTTCACGGACCCAGTCCTCGCGGTTAGTCAGCACGCGCACGATGTACCACTCTTTAGCCACGTAGGCCACCCCACAGAATCATATCGAAGATGCGACCTAGCGCAAAATCGGAGAATGCCAAAAAGCCCATCAAGATAGCTACAGTGAACACAACCACAATGGAAGAGTTCGTTGCGTCTTCGAATGTTGGCCAGGTCACCTTATTCATCTCTTGCTCGACCTCGATCAAGTGCTCGGCCGTTGATTCGCGACCCAAGTATTTCATTAGCAAGAAAGCCGCCACGAGAAATACGCCCGCTGCAACAGCGAAAGCCCCTGAAAGACGAATGCCCAGTAATGGCACCGCCTCAAAGCCGGCAATAATTGGCCCGCGCAACGACTCGACGCCAGCGAGGGTGCCACTCAAAGAGTAACAACCAAAGAACACCATACCAATGCTCAACCAAAATGCTGTTTGGCGGGCGTTGCGTCCTTCGTCTGGCTTGTAGCTATATAACATTACTTAAAGTTTCTTTTCGCGGTGAGTAGTGTGACTACGGCAAAACTTACAGAACTTGCTCTTTTCGAGCTTGTATTCTGCGCGGGCCTTCTTGTCTGTAGTGTAGTTACGGTTTCTACACTCTGTACACTCAAGGAAAACGTGTCGTTCTTTATTCTTCATTACTAATGTGTTTGGTTATCAGCCCCCACCGAAACGGTAGAGGCTAATAGTTGTTGTCGATTACTCGACGATCTTCGCTACGACACCAGCACCAACAGTGCGGCCACCTTCGCGAATAGCAAAGTGAAGCTGCTCTTCCATTGCAACTGGAGAAATTAGCGTAACAGTAACCTTCACGTTATCGCCTGGCATAACCACGTCGACACCATCAGACAACTGGATTGAACCCGTTACGTCTGTTGTGCGGAAATAGAACTGCGGGCGGTAACCACTGACGAATGGCTTCTTACGACCACCCTCGTCTTTAGTAAGCACGTAAATTTCTGTTTCGAAAGTCGTGTGCGGAGTGATAGATCCCACAGCAGCCAAAACTTGACCACGCATGACGTCTTCCTTCTTGATACCGCGAAGCAAGATGCCAACGTTATCGCCAGCCAGACCTTCATTAAGTGTCTTTTGGAACATTTCAACACCCGTACATGTTGTCTTCACGGTTTCGCGAACGCCAACGATTTCGATTTCATCGCCAACGTTAACCTGCCCTTGCTCGATACGGCCGGTTACTACAGTACCGCGACCTTCGATAGAGAACACGTCTTCAACAGGCATCAGGAATGGCTTGTCTAGGTCACGGACTGGCTCAGATACATCTGCGTCAATTGCATCCGCAAGGGCCTTCATGCACTCGAAACGTGGGTCATCTACAGAAGCACCTTCCTGCGCAGCCTCTAACGCCTTAAGAGCAGAACCTTGAATGATGGTAACATCGTCACCTGGGAAATCGTACATTGAGAGAAGCTCGCGCATCTCCATTTCAACTAGCTCCAGCATCTCTTCGTCGTCTACCATGTCACATTTGTTCATGAAGACCACTAAGCTAGGTACGTTAACCTGCTTAGCAAGAAGAATGTGCTCGCGCGTCTGAGGCATTGGGCCATCAGTCGCAGCTACCACAAGAATGCCGCCATCCATTTGAGCTGCACCTGTAATCATGTTCTTCACATAGTCAGCGTGACCCGGACAGTCAACGTGTGCGTAGTGACGATTTTCAGTCTCATACTCAACGTGTGCCGTTGAGATAGTGATACCGCGCTCGCGCTCTTCTGGTGCCTTGTCAATCTGATCAAACGCCATGGCTTTAGATCCTGTAGCCAAGGACAGATAACCGGTGATCGCAGCAGTAAGGGTTGTCTTTCCGTGGTCAACGTGGCCGATTGTGCCAACGTTTACGTGCGGCTTAGTTCTTTCGAAAACTTCTTTTGCCATGGTATTATTAGACCGCTTTCGCGGATTTTGTTTAGTGTTAGTTGTTTAGATTGTGTTCAAAGACCGACTAGAGTCGAACTTTGGTTCAGTAATGGAGCTACTGACGAGATTTGAACTCGTGACCTCTTCATTACCAATGAAGTGCTCTACCCCTGAGCTACAGTAGCGTGTGAATGGAGCGGGTGAAGGGAATCGAACCCTCGCAACCAGCTTGGAAGGCTGGGGCTCTACCACTGAGCTACACCCGCTTGGGTTGGTGGGGAGAAGAGGACTTGAACCTCTGTAGGCAGAGCCAGCGGATTTACAATCCGCCCCGTTTGGCCACTTCGGTATCTCCCCCCAAATGAGATTTGAAGCATGCTTCAAAATCGCCCTGGAGCGTAAAAAGAAAGGAACAACTTGCAGTGGTGAAACTGTGGAGCTAGCTAAGGGAGTCGAACCCTTGACCACCGGTTTACAAAACCGGAGCTCTACCACTGAGCTAAGCTAGCGCTTCACACGACAAGCATAAAAAGACCAAGACAGAGTCTTAGTCGATTTGGGTCGGGCATTCTAGCGCAGAAATGTCGTTTGGCCAAGTGTATATGTCAGAGTTTTTCAGTAAATCTGAAAATACTTTCTTCATCTCCGATAAAGTAACCTGGGAGAGGCGGTCGCACAACACCGAAGCCAGCTCAAGAGCCACCAAAGCCTCGCCAACTACTGCGGCTGCTTCGACAACACAAATGTCACTGCGCTCATACGTAGATCTAGTGGCTGTCATATCGGTTAAGTCTATTGAAGGCAACCCTTTGCGCAAAGTAGGGATGGGCTTAATTATAGCCTCAACAACGACTTGCTGACCATTACTGAGACCCCCCTCAACGCCGCCAGCATTGTTCGATGAACGTGACACGCCGCCCCACGCCCCAGGGTCGCTAATAATCGGGTCGTGGTACTCAGAGCCAGGGGTCAGATCTGCGTCAAAACCGCTGCCCATCGACACCGCTTTTATCGCTGGAATCGAAGCGATTGCAGCCATCAGCTTGGCATCGAGCCGCTGATTAGCCTGAGAATAAGAGCCTAAGCCTGGAATAACGCCATTTGCACGTACCTGAAAGCGTCCTCCTAGTGAGTCTCCAGCAGCTTTGGCC
>JAQWRF010000387.1 GCA_029243845.1 Planctomycetota bacterium
TCATCAGGTGTTGAACGCAAGACATGCAATGCCATGCGCTCTGCTGACCGCGCACCCACGCCCGGGAATTTTTCGAGGGCGTTAATTAATCGCTCGAGTGGTTCGGGAAACGCCACTACATTCCTGGCATGCCTGGCATACCTGGCAGGCCCATGCCCCCAGTGACGCCTTTCATGGAGTCTGCCGAGTCGACAGTTATTTGTTGCAATACATCTTTAACAGCAACAGCCACCAAGTCTTCAAGCATTTCGACATCGTCGGCGTCGACCACTTCAGGGTTGATAGTAATATTTTTGAATTCATAAGCTCCGGTAATGGTAACCACCACGGCACCACCTCCGGCTTTACCCTCATAAATTTTATCCGCAAGTTTGTTTTGCATCTCTGCAACTTCTTTTTGCATCTTCTTCGCTTGACGGAGTAAACCGCCCAAATCGCCTAAGCTTCCTGCCATGATTATTCTATTCGTGTTGCCCGTCGAATTCTTGCACTAGACTTTCAACGGTAGGGTTAACGGTAACTTTTGGTGGAACTTTAAATGCTAGACGCCATGGTAGTGGCGAGAATGAAAGTTCACGTAAAGCGTGCTGTTCGACGGGGTCTTCGAGCACGCTTAAATCGGCACCATGTGCTTGCCGCAAAGTGACGACGACTTCGGACGCCGTAATATCGGAGCTCACTAAATAATTTTTTATGATTGACGCCAAAGTCGGACGGACTTTGCCGAGTTGTTCAAGCATTTGATTAAAATTCAGCGCGGGTGTTTGCTCGACGACTGGCTCCGGCTTCACTTCTGCGGCTGGCGCGACCGTGGGAGCTGGCGCCACTACAGGCGTTACGACCGGTGCTGCGGGGGTAATTGCCTTACGTGCAGCAGGAGCGGCAGCGGGCGCACTCGTGACTTCGCCGTTATTCAGCAGATTCGCCAAGTCAAAGAACTGATTAATACGCGCAGCACGCAACATAGTGTATTCAAGTAATGCACGCGCGCCGAGTGGGCTGCGCTGAATCCGGCTCTCAAGGCTAAAAATCATGCCCATGATGCCTTCCATGCGGTCACGGCCAAGAGTTCGCGCTAACTCTACCATTTGCTGCTTACGCTCGGGAGAAGGCTCGACACCGAGGCTGTCTTCTCCGAGCAGAGCAACGTGCAATAAATCACGCAGCGCATCAACCGATTGCTCGACGAAATCACGTTCGGTGCCACCCACTTCGAGGAAGCCAGCAATTTCGAGCAAGATCACCTTGGCATCGTCATTAGCCACAGCTTCGAACAAGCGCAACCAACGCTCGGGACGCGCCAAGCCAGACAAACTTTCGAGGTCGTCCAAACTTAATGCGCCATCTGCGGTAGACAACAATTGATCAAGCATAGACTCGGCATCGCGCATGCCACCACGGCATCCGCGGGCGATTGCAGCCAACACTTCGGATGGCACCGTCACACCCTCTTGGTCACAAACGAATTGCAGTTTGGCCTGGACATCGACTTCGCGAATGCGACGAAACTCAAAAATCTGACAGCGCGAAACAATGGTGTCAGGGATTTTGTGCGGGTCGGTGGTGGCGAATAAAAACATCGCGTGCGCCGGTGGTTCTTCTAATGTTTTCAGCAAAGCGTCAAAAGCTTGTCCTGACAAACGCTGCACCTCGTCGATGATATAAATTTTACGACGATTGCGAATCGGGTGAGTTTGCACCGCATCGCGAATGCCACGGACATCATCGACTCCGTTGTTTGACGCCCCGTCAATTTCGATAACATCAATGTCGCTACCGTGTTCAATGTCGACGCACGGGGCGCATTCGAGGCACGGCTCTACCGACGGTCCGTTAGCACAGTTCATCGACTTGGCGATGATACGCGCTGTGGTCGTTTTACCGACGCCACGCGGGCCCACAAGAATGTATGCCTGCCCCACCCGTTCCTTAGCGATTGCTGCACTCAATGCGCGCACGATGTGATCTTGGCCGATGACTTCGGCGAAGCTACGAGGGCGATATTTACGCGCGAATACGCGGTAGGACTGAGCGGGTGATGTCACAAGAATATACTAACAGTTTGCGACGCTCACCACAGGGCAAGAAACTAGAAACCGGAGACCCGAACATTCGCGGCACCCGATGAATGATGCTTAGAGCTGCTCCATTCCTGGCCTGACCCGGTTCACTTCAGCATCGCTGCGCGAGGCCGAGCCCCCGGCTTCTAGAGTATTGTATTGTAAAGGAATTGGCGGAGAGGGGGGGATTCGAACCCCCGGTGCCTTACGACACACACGCTTTCCAAGCGTGCTCATTCGGCCACTCTGACACCTCTCCATTATGGCGCAAAAGGATAGCGTTGCGCACGGTTTTAGTGATTACTTTTTCCGTTTAGCTTGAAAAAACTCGCGCAACATTATCGCTGATTGCTCAGCCATCAATCCACCGTCATGCTCTACGCTGTGGTTGAGCCCTGGCAAGTCGAACAACTGCGCCAACGACTCTACACCACCGAACTTAGGGTCGCTCGCCGCATAGACCACCCGCCCAATACGAGCATGCATGATTGCCCCACAACACTGAATACACGGCTCTAGAGTGCAGTACAACTCGGCATCAACCAAGCGTTTATCACCCGTGGATGCCATCGCCTGAGTGATAGCAAGCATTTCGGCATGTGCAGTAGCATCAGCCAACGCTTCTACTTGATTTGCGCCGCGTCCGAGTATTCGGTTACCGCGCACAATGATGGCCCCGACAGGCACTTCGTCCTTGCGAGCGGCAGCCTCGGCTTGCTTAAAAGCGAGCTCCATTATCATGGAATCACGCTCTTGTGGTGATTCTGGCTGACGTAAAGGGAACAGCAGAGTCATTGGTCGTATGACGAAAATAAAATGGTGCGCCCGGGAGGATTCGAACCCCCAACCTCCTGATCCGTAGTCAGGTGCTCTATCCAGTTGAGCTACGGGCGCTTGGGCGGAAATTACAACGTTGCGCACTAATTTAGTCAATGTTTGTTTAGCTAAACTTATTTATCAACAATCCCCTTTTTCACTAGTTAAATTTCTGAAGAAGTTATATTCTGACTATCTAAATGGAGCCATTCGTTCATCTTCACGTCCACACCGAATATAGCCTACTAGACGGGGCAAACAAGATTGAAAATCTGACAGATGCTGCCGTTAAAGATGGCCACGACTCTATCGCGATTACAGACCACGGTAATCTTTATGGTGCCATGGAATTCTATAAAAGCTGTCGTGCCAAAGACCTCAAACCGATCCTGGGTTGCGAAATTTACATCGCTGAAAAGTCGATGTATGACAAACACAATCGCACCACGAATCCTTATTCGCATTTAACTTTATTGGCACGTAACGCCAAGGGCTGGGAGAACTTAATGAAGCTCAGTTCTGACTCGCACACCAAAGGCATGTCCGTACGACCACGCGTTGACATGGATTTGCTTGCGCAACATGCCGAGGGCCTGACGGTGCTATCGGGTTGCATGTCGGGGCCTGTGAACAAACTGCTGCGGCGAGAACAAGAAGCCGAAGCACGTCAGATGGCGGGTACCCTCGCCGACATGTTTGGGCGCGAACACTTCTTTCTTGAGATCATGCGCAATGGCATGAAAGAGCAAGATGACTTGACCACGGCGATGATGCGCATGAAAGACCAAGTGAGCTTACCGGTTGTTGCAACCAACGACGTTCATTACTCTCGGCATGAAGATTGCAATCTGCAAGATGCGCTACTGTGTCTCGGTACGGGCGGCAAATTCGCCGACCCGAATCGTTGGTCTTTCGATACCGACACTTTGTTCTTCCGCACTCGCGAAGAGATGAACCGTGTGTTTCAAGATTTGCCCGAAGCGCTACGCAACACCATCGATGTCGCGGACCAAATCAATGTCGAACTAGAAATTGGGCGCCTGCGTCTGCCTGCGTTTACCCCAGAAGACGGACGTACTTCTGAGGCAATGTTCCGTGATTTATGCGAGCAAGGCGTGCGCCGGCTATACCCTGAGGAGACCGCTGAGGTTCGCGAACGCCTTGAGTACGAGATTCGCGTCATTACTGAGATGGGTTTTATCTCATACTTCCTTATCGTGTGGGATTTAATCAAGTTCGCGCGTGACAATAGCATACCAGTGGGCCCGGGTCGTGGCTCGGCTGCTGGCTCTATCGTCGCTTATGCCCTTGGAATTACAAAAGTTGACCCTCTCAAGTATGATTTGATTTTCGAGCGCTTCCTTAACCCTGGAAGAATGTCGATGCCTGATATTGATATCGATTTTTGCAAAGATCGCCGCGAAGAAATGATTATTTATACTCGCGAAAAGTATGGCGACGAAAACGTTTGTCAAATTATTACTTTCGGTCGCCTAAAAGCTAAAAACGCGATTCGCGACATGGGACGCATCCTGGAGATTCCTCTTCCACAGGTTGATAAAGTTGCAAAGCTAATACCCGATGATGCAAAAAATCTGAAGCAAGCTATCGAAACAGTTGCTGAACTTCAAGAGTTCCGTGACTCGTGCGATGAATATTCTCAATGGTTCGAATTCGCTACTAATGTTGAAGGCTTTGCGCGTAATACTGGGATTCACGCTGCCGGTGTAATTATTGCCGATGAACCTTTACGCAACATTGTTCCGTTGTCGCGCGTGTCTGACAACATCACCACTCAATGGGACATGAACTACGCCGAAGAATTCGGCCTACTGAAAATGGATTTTCTGGGTCTGCGCACCCTATCCATCCTCCATGAAGCTACGCAACAAGTAAAGCTCAATCAAGGGATCGAAGTGGACCTCGACACCATATGCCTAGAGGACGAAAAGACCTATGAACTGTTCTGCAACGCCGACACCGAAGGCGTGTTCCAGCTCGAGTCCTCGGGGATGAAGGCGCTCCTAAGTAACTTGAAGCCATCGGTTTACGAAGATATCATTGCTGTCCTTGCGCTTTATCGACCCGGTCCTTTGGGCTCTGGCCTGCATGAGATCTTTACCAAGCGCAAGCACGGCCTCGAAGAGGTGACCTTCAATCATCCTATTCTAGAACCTATCCTCAAAGAGACTTATGGCGTGTTAATTTACCAAGAGCAAATTATGCGCGTTGCTCAACAGATGGGTGGCTTTAGCCTCGGAGACGCAGATAATTTACGCAAAGCCATGGGCAAGAAAATATTATCTTTAATGGATAAGTTTGAGGACAAATTCATCGAAGGTGCAACTGCGAAAAATGTTGACCTTGCTGTCTCTACAGAGATCTGGGAGATGATGGTTAAGTTTGCTGAATACGGATTTAACAAATCTCACTCCGCGGCATACGCGATGGTGACTTTCCAGGCTGCTTACATGAAAGCGCATTACCCTGCCGAGTTTTACACAGCCTCTTACACCTACGAAGCAAGCGATAAAGACAAACTGCGTGTACTCATTGAAGATGCCCGCCGTCACCAAATCACACTGCTACCTCCTTGCGTAAATGAATCTACGCGCCGGTTCCAAGTAGTCGACGAAAAAACAATTCGCTTTGGTCTCGAGGCCATCAAGGGAGTGGGCGGTGGCGCCGCCGACGCACTCGTTGAAATTCGTGAAGGGCTCGAAGGGGCCGCTTTCGAGTCAGCTCAAAAGGTGCTCATTGAAGGAGCTGCTGTTCACGTTAACAAGGGCGCTTTCGAATCCATGGTCAAGGCAGGATGCTTCGATATCTTCGAAAAATCACGCATCAAGCTGCTACGCAATCTAGAGAACGATTTAAAGATTGCCTCTAGCGCTGCCAAAGACAAGCAAAAAGGCCAAGGCTCTCTTTTTGACATGTTTGGCGCGGGCGAAGCGGACGCAACTCCTGCAGCATCCACAGCCACTAGTAGCCCTACCGATAGCAGTGCTGAATTAAGTGACGCAGAACAAAAAGAGCAACTCGCGCACGAGAAAGAGGTTCTCGGAATCTTCCTAAGCTCGCATCCGCTTGATCCATACCGCCATGTCGCTAGCGGCATCGCGCCGTTTGACAGCCGCACTGTCAAAGAAGTCGGAGACAACGCGCTTATTGAATTATTTGGCCTGACTAGCCAGCTCAACATTCGGCCTACTGCGAAGGATCCGTCTAAAAAGTTCGGCAAGCTAGAAATTGAAGACCTATATGGCTCGACGCCCGCAGTCATCTTCAATCGTACTATTGAAGAGTGCGGCGATGCTCTCCAAGAAGACACCATTGCCCTCTTCAAAGGCAAAATCCAAATCAGCAACGACATCCCAGAAATGATTATCAACTCGATAGAGCCCGCTGGTGCTCCAGAGTCGTTGGCCTTAAAAGGTGTGCTCGAAATTTCGTTCGCAGCCAATCAACAGCCTAGTACTGACAAGATGGCGTTAATGAAAAAGTTACTCCAAGACAACACCGGCGAGTCGAAAGTTCGCTTTATCGCCTTCGAAGAAAACGGTGACCATCATGTGGTGCGCGCAGGGACACAATGGAACGTAACGCTATCCTCTGAGCTGATTGATGCACTCAACACTTTGATGGGTGCAAACAGCACCCGCGTGCTAATGCAACGCGGCCCTATCGAGCGCGAGACTCAGCCAGCCTGGAAAAACGCGCGTTAAACATTAACGGTATAAATGAGATAACGCGAGGCTGTCGAATGACAGCCTCGCGTTATTAATGTAAAGTCGCTAATTATTCAGCGGCTACTGCTTCTACTTCAACTTCAACCTCTTTTTCGGAGCGCTCGACAAACTCGAAATAAGCGAGTTGAGTGTTGTCACCCAAACGGTAATTATTCTGCTTAAGAATACGTGTGTATCCTCCGGGGCGTTCTTTGAAACGTGGCCCAAGCACATCAAACAACTTTTGAGTTGCCTGACGATTATTGCCTAGAAGAGCAAGAGCACGACGAAAGTTGTGCAAGTTCTTTTCTTTAGACAAAGTAACAAGCTTCTCAACCATTGGACGCATAGCCTTAGCCTTAGTAACAGTAGTTTCGATACGCTCGTGCTCGATAATTGCAGCTGCCATGTTGCGCATCATTGCTACGCGGTGAGCTGGCTTACGGGAAAGCTTACGGGTTTTTACGCGGTGTCTCATTATTCGTTTTCTTCGCCTGCAGGAACTGCGAATTCTTCCGCATTCATGCCGATGTTTAAGTCTAAATCGCTAAGCTTGCGATCGATTTCGGTGAGAACGGTTTGACCAAGATTCTTGATCGCCAGAAGTTCTTCGTTAGTCTTGAACACGAGGTCACCGAGAGTCGCAACATCTGCAACATCTAGGCAATTACGTGCACGAGTCGATAGGTCTAGGCGCTCGATAGGCTCTGACAAGAGCCCCATGATGCGCTCGCGACGTCGTTCAGCTGCTGCGTCAAGAGCTTGAACCTCATGAACGACTGCCATGCCGTGACGTGCCTCATCGAATTGGATGAATGGGTTTAAGTGCTTACGGAAAATCTTTGCAGATTCAACCATCGCCATTTGTGGCTTGATTGTGCCGTCAGTCCAGATTTCCATTATTAGTCGATCGTAGTTGGTGTACTTACCTACACGAGTTGCCTCGATAGAGTAACGGACACGCAACACCGGGCTAAATGGTGCATCGACTGGGATAAGACCTATTTGGTTCATATCTTCGCCAGTGTCAACTGCAGCCGTGTAACCGCGACCGCGACGAACTGTAAGCTTACATGAGAAGCTTGAGTCTTTGCTGCTCAGCTCACAAATGTGTGCCTCGGGATTAGCAATCTCAACGCCTGCCGGACACTCAATATCGGCGCCTGTTATTGCGCCAACGCCTGACTTTTCGACTGAAAGGTACACCGGGCATTCTGATGATTCTACAGTTACCTTCAGGCGTTTAATCGCCATGATGATATCTGTAACGTCTTCAACGATACCAGACATGGACTTGAATTCGTGCTCTACCCCTTCAATCTCGACTGCCGTAATTGCAGTACCTTCGATTGAACCAAGCAGGACGCGACGCAAACCATTACCTATTGAATGACCGAAACCTTGTTCAAAAGGCTCGATGGTGAACTTACCGTATTCATCGGTAGCAGTAGACTCATTTAGAGTTACGCCTGATGGCAGTTCGAAATCTCTCCAGCGGATACGCATTATTATTACCTGTAGTTGGGGACGTTATTAGACGCGACGCTTCTTAGGAGCGCGACATCCGTTGTGTGGAAGTGGTGTGCAATCTTCAATACCAGCAACGCGTAGGCCACCTTGGCTTAAACCACGGATAGCGCTTTCGCGACCTGCACCAGGGCCCTTAACGCGAACGCTAACGTCGCGCATGCCCATCTTGACAACTGCTTCAGCAGCACGTTGTGCAGCTTGTTGTGCGGCGAAAGGAGTTGACTTGCGTGAACCCTTATAGCCGGCCTTACCTGGGGCACCCCAAGCAATCGTATTACCATTAGTATCAGTAATGGTAATTAGTGTGTTATTGAAAGTTGCACGAATGTGGACTACGCCTTTAGCGCCTACTTTCTTTGACTTTTTCTTTGATGCTGCACTCATTGTTCTAATTCAGATTAGCCTTTTAATGACTTGACAGAAGCCTTACCGGCAACAGTCTTTTTGCTACCCTTACGCGAGCGAGCATTAGTTTTTGTACGCTGACCACGTACGGGAAGGCCACGACGGTGACGCAAGCCACGGTAGCAAGCGATTTCACGTAGGCGGTTGATGGCCGCCGTATTACGGCGACGCAAAGAGCCCTCTACTTCCATCTCTTCTTGGAGGTAAGCAGCTAGCTTTGCCAACTCTTCGTCTGTAATCTCCTTTGCGCGACGCGATGGGTCGAGATCTAGGGTTTCACAAAGTTGCTCTGCCGTTGCGCGGCCAATACCGTAAAGGTACGTAAGCGCAATTACTGTGCGCTTATCTGCTGGAATGTCTACACCGATGAGTCGTGGCATGTCTATTTATTATTCTTGAATTGAGAGTTAGCCCTGACGCTGCTTATGGCGAGGATCGCGGCTACAAATAACGAACACTTTTCCGTGTCGTTTGATGATCTTGCAGCTACTGCAAATGCGGCGTACTGATGCGCTGACTTTCATGATTCTGTTTGGTTGATTTGTTAGGTTGTGACTTTGAATTAGTTGCGAGGCCCGCGCTGACGGCGAGGACGACGAACACCCCGGTAAACGATTCGACAACGTGTTAAATCGTATGGGGACAGTTCAATGGTCACTGTGTCTCCGGGAGTGATACGAATGTAGTGCATGCGCATTTTCCCGGAAATGTGAGCTAGAATTTGTTGACCGTTTTCGAGTACTACGTTGAATGTGGCGTTTGGAAGAGTTTCCTTTACGACAGCGGACAACGTGAGTGGCTCTTCTTTGGCCATTCTATGCTATGTTTGATTGATTAAGAGCACCGCTTACAGTAGCGAGAACATCAGCTTGGATGTCGTCTACAGCACGATCAGAATTGATCTCACGGAGTAAACCCTGGTCGGAGTAGTACTTGACCAAAGGTTCGGTTGTCTTAGCGTAAACACCAAGACGATGTGTAATGACTTCGAGGGTGTCATCTTGACGCCCACGCGACAGTAAACGGTCGGTAAGAACCGCTTCAGGGGCCGTAAAGTATAGCGACAGCCCGATTGCACCGCTAGTACAAGCTTCTTCTAATGCAGCAGCTTGAGCGATTGTGCGCGGAAAACCGTCCAGAAGCAGTACTTTCTCGTTTGGAAAGCTAGAAATGCGCCCTGCGACCATTTTCACCATGATATCGTCGGGGACCAAGTCGCCACGAGACATATAGGTGTCAGCAGATTTACCCAACTCGGTGCTCTCAGCTACTTCTTGGCGAAGCAGTTCGCCAGTAGACATGTGAGTGTAGCCATGAGACTCGGCAGCCAAAGCTGCTTGAGTACCCTTCCCTACACCGGGAGCGCCAAGAAGAATTGTAATCATTACTTCTTTGCCCAGCTTGAGCCACTTGATTTCATGAATCCATCGTAGTTACGCATTAACAATTGCGCGTTTAACTTATCGACCATGTCGAGAGCTACACCTACAACAATCAAGATGGATGTACCGCCTAAGAAATAGGCAATCATAGGGTCAACGTGAAGCTTACCGATGAGTATGTTCGGCATTACCGCAACGACTGACAGGAATACAGAACCCGCTAAGGTAATGCGGTCGAGCACGAATGACAAGTACTCGGCAGTTGCTTTGCCAGGGCGAATGCCTGGGATAAACGAACCCTGATCTTTGAGGTTATTCGCAATATCATCGGGCTGAAACATCAAACGCGTCCACATGAATGAGAAGAAAATAATCATTCCGGTGAAAGTCAGGATGTAAACGAAGCCGGCCGTGTTAAATGCGTTGCGCATCCAGCCGAAGCCAGGCAATGAGCCAAGAACTGTAGGAACGATGAACAGAGCTGATGCGAAAATGATTGGCATCACGCCTGCCTGGTTAACCTTTATTGGTAAGTAGTGACGCTGCCCACCCATCATCTTGCGGCCGCGAGTTAGCTTAGCCTGCTGAATTGGGATGCGGCGCTGGCCACGAGTGAGGTAAACGACCACCAAAATAATGACTAACCACATTAACGCTAAGGTTACCGCTAGTTGATGCGCGTCTTCGCGTAAAGCAAAAGCCTTAGACACTGTCGCTGGCATGTTAGCAATAATGCCACCCATAATAATAAGTGAAACGCCATTACCAACGCCATATTCGGTAATCTGCTCACCTATCCACATGATAAACATGGTGGAAGCCGTTAACGCGAGCATAATCGTAATGGTGTAGAAGAAAGTACCACCGTCTGGCATCAAACCGAATGACGGATTGTAAATAACACCATAAACAACAAACACCGACTGAAGCAAACAGATTGGAACTGTAGCCAGGCGCGTAAGCTGGTTGATTTTCTTTTGCCCTGCTGCACCTTCTTTCGAGATAGCTTCAAGAGCTGGAACCACTTTAGTCAACAGACTAAAAATAATCGACGCTGAGATGTATGGCATAACACCCAGCGAGAACAAAACTGCCTGACCGACGCCAGCACCAGTAAAAGCGTTCATAATGCCGAATAAAGCATTTTCGTCAGCCTTATTCGCTGCCTCTGCAACGCGAGACAAGTCAATGCCTGGAAGCGGAATGTGAAAACCTAAGCGGTAGATGAACAGAAACACAAAAGTCATTACAACCTTTGAGCGCAGTTCAGGAACGCGAAGAATAGTCAGTAGTTTACCCATAATGATTAGTCGATGACTTCGACAGTACCGCCAGCAGATTCAATCTTAGACTGTGCAGACTTAGAAAACTTGTGAGCTTTAATCGTGAGTTCTTTACTCAAATCTCCTTGCCCCAAAACTTTAAGCATATCGCCTGTCTTCCGCGCTAAGCCCTTGTCGAGGACTGCCGTCAGATCAACCACTTCGCCAGCATCGAAAGCCTCTAGAGACTCGATGTTAACCAGTGTATAGTGCTTCCGGAAACGGGCATTTGTAAAACCGCGCTTAGGCATACGACGGAACAAAGGCATTTGACCACCCTCGAAACCGATACGCGGCAAGTCGCCCGAACGTGAGCGCTGACCGTTATGACCTTTACCAGCCGTTTTACCTTTGCCGGAACCTACGCCGCGACCAACTCGCTTGCGCTTATCGTGGTTATTACCACGCGCTGTTACGTCGTGAATTTGCATTACAGTTCTACTCCTCGCAATTCTGCGATTTCTTCTTTGGTGCGAAGTGCACCGAGAGCAACGATCGTGGCCTTAACCAAGTTCGTTGGGTTCGTCGATCCGTATGACTTGGTGAGGACATCGTGAATGCCTGCCAATTCAAGAACAGCACGCACCGTACCACCAGCAATAATGCCAGTACCAGGTGAAGCTGGGATCAAACGAACTTTAGATGAGCAATAAATGCCCTCGATTTCGTGAGGGATAGTCGTGCCCACGCGAGGTACGCGAATAAGCTGACGACGTCCGTCTTTGAAAGCCTTCTGCATTGCTGCAGGGATCTCTTGTGCCTTGCCGAAGCCGAAACCAACGATACCGTCTTGGTTGCCTACAACTGTAAGAGCTGAGAATGAAAAGCGACGACCACCTTTAACAACTTTGGCGGAGCGGTTTACTTTAACGCGCTCTTCCTTCAGTTCACCGAGCTTTTCAGCATCAGTGCGATCGAGAAATTCTGGTAATTTGTTATACATTTCTAAATTAGAATTTTAGGCCTGCTTCACGAGCTGAATCAGCCAACGCTTTTACGCGGCCATGGTAGCGGTGCCAAGAACGGTCAAAGGAGACCTCTGTTACGCCAGCAGCGATTACGCGCTCAGCGATAGCAACGCCAACAATTTGAGCAGCCTCAGTCTTGCTCTTACCGGCAACCAGATTAGCCATAGACTTATCGAGAGTGCCTGCAGAAGCTAGAGTTGAGCCACCGAGGTCGTCAATGAGCTGAACAGTAATGTTCTTTGCTGAGCGATGAACGCTCAGGCGTGGACGGTCAGAAGCTGCGCGCAAACGGCGACGGATGCCCATTGCCTTACGGCTGCGCTTCTTCCACTTTTTCTTTTGCTGAAGATGGTCCATGATTATTATGCTAGTGATTTACCAGACTTGCGACGAACGTGTTCGTCAATGTAACGGATACCCTTACCCTTGTAAGGCTCAGGTGGACGAACACGACGGACGTTAGCTGCGTACTGGCCAACTGCGTGCTTGTCGATTCCGGTGATGATGATTTCAGTTGGAGACTTCAACTCTACATTTACGCCTTCAGGTGGAGTAACTTTCACAGTATGGCAAAAGCCAACTGAAAGCTCTAAGTCAGAACCTGCCATTTTGCAGTTCCAACCAACACCTTGAATCTCTAGTTCTTTCTTGTAACCATTCGTCACGCCCTCGACCATATTGGCGATGTGGGCGCGAACCAAGCCATGCAATGCAGAAGCCTTCTTAGAAGACCCTCTGCCGGTAGCCGTAACGATTACTTCGTTCTCAACTACTTCTGCAGTAACCTCTGGAAACAGTGGGAATTGCAAATTGCCTTTAGAGCTTTGCACTTTTACCTCGAGAGCGGACACATCAACTGTGACGCCACTAGGGATAGAAACTGGTTTGTTGCCGATACGTGACATGATTAGAACAACGTGCAGATGATTTCACCACCGACGCCTAACTCGCGAGCTTTACGCCCACTCATTACGCCGCGTGATGTAGTAACGATAGTAGCACCTAGGCCACCGCGTACTTGAGGCACCTCTTCAGCTTGGCGATAAACGCGGCAGCCGGGAGAGGAGATGCGAGTGATTTCTTGAATTGCAGGATTACCATCGCGATCGTACCTAAGAGATACGCGCAAGGTTGAACCTGGGCCTTCATTTTCGATTACTTCAACGTCGTTGATGTAACCTTCTTCTTTCATCGTAAGAGCAATTGAGCTTTTGATTTTAGAAGCAGGGATGTCTACTGTGTCGCGGCGCACCATGATTCCGTTACGGATTCGAGTGAGCATGTCAGCGATTGGGTCGGTATGTGTCATATTATTTTACCAAGAAGACTTACGTACGCCTGGGAGGAAACCTTCGTGAGCTAAGCGACGAAGAACGAGACGTGAGATACCAAAGCGACGCGAGTAGCCACGAGGACGACCGGTGATTGAGCAGCGGTTGTGCAAGCGTGAGCTCGATGAGTCGCGAGGCATTTTAGATAGCGTCAAATACGCCGCTCGCTTGTCATCTAATGAAGCATTTGGATCTTTGATTACCTTTACAAGAACAGCGCGACGCTCGGCAAAGTTTGCCACTAAGCGCTTACGATTCTTTTCACGGTTTACTGCAGATGTTTTAGCCATGATTAATTCTCTGAAGATTTGCGACGGAATGGAACACCCAAGCCATCTAGCAGAGCACGACCTTCTTCATCGGTACGCGCTGAAGTAACAAAAGTAATGTTCATACCTTGAGTGAACTCGACCTGGTCAAGCTGAATCTCTGGGAACAACGTTTGCTCGTTAAGACCGAGGCTAAAATTGCCACGACCATCGAAATTGTCTTTAACACCGCGGAAGTCACGAATACGTGGCAACACTACAGACACTAAGCGGTCCATGAATTCGTACATACGCTCGTTGCGCAATGTAGTCATACAACCGACCGGGTTTCCTTCGCGTAGGCGGAAATTAGAGATAGAGCCCTTAGCGGTACGCACCACAGGCTTTTGGCCAGTAATTTTAGCCATGTCTTTAACAGCAGAGTCGATAGCAGATTTGTTTTCTACCGCCTTACCGACACCCATGCTTACCACTATCTTGTCAAGACGTGGTATCTGATGAATGTTCTTGTATTCGAACTTGTCCTTAAGACCAGCTGAAATTTCATTCTTGTATTTATCTTGGAGGCGTGTCATTTTTATGAGTCAAATTTTGTGCCACAAGGAACACCAACGCGAATTTTCTTATCGCCGCTGATATCAGTTTTAGTACGAACACCTTTATTCGCTTTTTCTGACCACAACAAAACATTTGACAGCGCTATTGGCATTTCAACCTCTAGTCGCCCGCCTTCTGGGTTTTGCTGAGTCTTTTTCAGGTTCTTAACCTGACTGTTTACGCCTTCGACCACAACGCGCTCAGTTTTGCGATCAATACGCAATACTTTGCCACGTTCTCCACGGCCGTTACCAGACATTACCTGGACTTCGTCACCTACTTTAATACGCATTACACCACCTCTTGAGCTAGAGAAACGATTTTCATGAAGTTGTTTTCGCGCAACTCGCGAGCTACAGCACCAAAGATGCGCGTGCCACGCGGGTTGTTATCGACATCGACGAGGCACAGAGCATTCGAATCGAAACGCACATAACTGCCATCTTTACGACGCAACTTTTGCTTTGTACGAACAACTACGCCACGCACAACTTCACCCGTAGGGATACTTGAGCCTGGCTGCGCAACCTTTACCGAGCAGATGATGACATCACCTACCGAAGCAAACTTACGCCCTGAGCCACCCAACACCTTGATGCACATTACTTCTTTTGCACCAGAGTTGTCAGCCACTTTCAGTCTTGTTTGTGTTTGAATCATTTTATTATTCCTGCTTTACAGTAATTACTCGATTGGCGCCGCTTTGGTCACCTCAAGTAGGCGCCAGCACTTTTTCTTACTGATAGGACGAGTGCCCATGATTTCAACCACATCACCCACGCGGGCAACGTTGCTTTCGTCATGAACGTAGTACTTTTTACGCACACGAATTGTTTTACGGTAAAGCTTATGCTTAGTCAAACGCTCGACTTCGACTACGATTGTCTTATCACCCTTGTCTGACACAACTTTGCCAGAAAGTGTTTTGCGCGTTCCGCGTTCTATTGTTATTTCTTCAGTCATTTTAAACCTCGTTAGCGTGACGCCTGGTCACGGATGCCTTGCTTTCTCTCGTTAAGGATTGTCTTAATTCGCGCGACTTCGCGGCGAATTTCACGGATACGGCAAGGATTTTGAAGGCCATCTACCAATGAACGAAAACGCATACCGTGCAACTCTTTTTCTAGTTGCTCGATATCAAACATTAGTTCAGCATCTTCTTTGCCTCGTACTTCTTTTGCTTTCATGATTATTAGATGGTTTTCTTTTCGATCATGCGTACACGCACAGGGAGTTTGTGCGCCACGCGATTAAATGCCTTGCGAGCAACGTCTACGCCAACGCCGCCTATCTCGTAAATGATTGTGCCAGGAAGCACTACGGCCACCCAACGATCTACGTCACCTTTACCAGAACCCATTCGAACCTCGAGAGGCTTCTTAGTAACAGGCTTGTGAGGAAACACGCGAATATAAAGCTTGCCTTCGCCGAGATGGCGATTACATGCAACACGACCCGCCTCAATCGTGCGGGCGTTCAGCCAGCACCACTCGAGAGCCTGCAAACCAAACTCGCCGTGTGTCACGGTATTACCACGAGTAGCTTGTGCTGTCGCAACGCGCTTCTTTGGCGTTACAATGCCGCGACGGTGCATGTTGCGACCCGCAACACCTTTACCATCTGGCTTCTGGCACTTAAAAGTACCCTTAATTTTACCGCGATGTACCTTACGGTACTTTGTTCTCTTTGGCATTAACATTAGTATTTACCTCTTGTCTTATCGAGTTGTCTCACCGGTGAAAATCCAGACCTTGACGCCCAGAATACCGTAAGAAGTAAGAGCCTCAGAAAAACCGTAGTCAATTCGTGAGGAAAGAGTTTGTAGTGGCACGCGACCTTGGCGAACCGACATTGAACGTGCCATTTCTTTACCGTCGATACGACCAGCAATCAAGATTTTGACACCTTCCGCACCAGCATTCATCGTGTTTTCCATTACGCGCTTCATCTGAAAGCGCGGAGAAACACGGCGCTCAATAGCAGCAGCTAAGTTTTCAGCGATAGTCTGAGAATCGAGGTCCCAGTGACGCACCTCTTGGATGTCGAGCTTGATATCAAGACCAGACACTTTCTCAAGGTCAGCAACTAGCTGATCGCGAGTGCTATAGCCCTTGCCGATTACTTCGCCCTTGCGAGTAACGAGCAACTGAATATTGACACGTTCTGAACGACGAGCGATATCGATACGAGAGATGATTCCCTTGCGGAAACGATCCTTGATCAATTTGCGGATTTGATAATCGAGTAGAACTTGCTCTGGGTAATCTTTACCACGAGCAAACCAGCGTGAACGCCAAGGCTCACTTACGCCGATACGAAAACCGATTGGATGTATTTTTTGTCCCATTATTATTTAACCTCTGCGGCAGTTTTTTCAGACACACCGATACGGAAGTGAGAGGTACGACGACGAATAGTCATTGCACGACCCATTGGACCCGGACGGAAAGTAGGACGACCATGAACTAATGGACCGCCATCAACGCGCGCATCGCTAACGATTAAATCGTCGACGTTAACGGCATCGTTCTGGCCAGCATTAGCAATAGCTGATTTAAGCACTTTGATGAAAATGGCAGCACCACGCGTGCGGTGACCATTCAGCAGCAACAATGCTTGGTTGACGCCCAAGCCACGGATAAGGTTCGCGGAAGCACGAGCCTTGTGCGGGGACATATGGGCGTAGCGATGTGAAGCGCGGTATTCCATGATTATTTCTTGTCGTGACCCTTGAAGGTACGCGTAGGAGAGAATTCGCCCAAGCGATGACCTACCATGTCTTCTGTCACGTAGACTTTGGTAAATAGACGACCATTGTGAACCATAAAGGTTAGACCAACGTAGTCTGGGATGATCGTTGAGGCGCGAGCCCATGTACGGATCGGCTTCTTGCTGCCCAATTCAACAGCCTTGTCAACACGACGTTGCAAGCGCGGTTCAATCCACGGGCCTTTCTTGATGCTTCTTGCCATTTCTTATTATTTTCCTGTTTTACGGCGACGAACGATGAACTTGGAGCTGGTCTTACGCTTTTGGCGTGTTTTGAAACCTTTAGCAGGCTGACCCCAAGGAGAAACTGGGTGCTTACCCATTGTGCGACCTTCACCACCACCATGGGGGTGAGCGGCTGGATACATGGCAGCACCGCGAACGTGTGGGCGCTTACCAAGATGGCGATTACGCCCGGCTTTGCCCAACTTAACGTTTTTGTGATCTGCATTACCGACTTCGCCGATTGTTGCACGACACTCAACGTGAATCTTGCGCAATTCGCCAGAAGGCATATTGATCAATGCATAGTTGCCCTCGCGAGCAGCTAGACGAGCACTTGCACCTGCAGAACGCACGAGCTTAGCACCTTGACCTGGACGCATTTCAATGTTGTGAATAGCGATACCCAAAGGTAAATCTTTCAACTTCATTGCGCAGCCGACTTTTGGTTCGGCATCAATGCCAGAACTAACCATGTCACCCTGCTGCAGTCCTTTCGGCCAAACAATGTATGCTTTCTCGCCATCTACATAGTGCAGCAGAGCGATGTAAGCAGTACGGTTTGGATCGTATTCGATATGCGCTACTTTGGCCATTACGCCATCTTTGTTGCGCTTGAAGTCAACCATGCGGTAACGACGCTTAGCGCCTCCGCCCTTGTGGCGAGATGTAACACGACCCAGATTGTTACGACCACCAGTTTTCTTCAGCGGTTGTAGCAGACTCTTCTCGGGGGTCTGGCGTGTTAACTCTGCACGATCAAGCACCGAGCCGTCGCGGCGGCCGGGTGATGTCGGTTTGTAGTACTTAATTCCCATTATTTTATGTTGTTATTCTGCAAATGATTACAGAAGGTCGATTTTGTTTCCGTCAACTAATTTAACCAAAGCAATCTTCTTGCTTGACGTACGGAAGTGAGCTGCCCCACGACGGCGCATTTTGCCGTTGCGGACCATAGTGTTGACTTCGTCAACTTTAACGTCAAACAGTAATTCAACTGCCTGCTTGATCTCAATGCGGTTGGCGCCACCGGCTACCTCGAAACGGTAGACGTTTGCACGTTCTTGCTCAGAAGTTGATTTCTCAGTGAGAATCGGCTTCTGAATGATTTCGTATGCTTCGCTTGCTTGCATGTTATTTTTTCTTATTAAAGTTTTATTAGAAACGAGCAATCATAGCTTCGAGTGCGCCTTCTTGAGCAATGACGTTTTTATGCGCCAACAACTCGTAAGCATTAGAGTCAGCACCTGTCATGACAGTAACTCGCGGAAAGTTACGGAATGAGCGGTAGGTGTTATCGTCATGAGCTGCCGTGAGAACCAGAACACTGCCATTGACAACGTTACAACCCTGCAACACTTGACGTGCTATCTTCGATGACGGCTTATCAAAAGACAAACCACTTACCTCAGTGACTTCGCGGTCAACCAATTTGCCCAACAAAGCTGAACGCAGCGCAACATTGCGCTGACGCTTTGGCAAACTGTAGTACCAACGACGCGTATTACGTGGACCAAAAGTTGTAGCACCACCCACCCACAAAGGAGAACGGCGGTCACCAGCACGAGCGCGGCCCGTACCCTTTTGCTTCCACGGTTTAGCTGTATGACCTTGCAACTCGCCGCGTGTTTTCACGTGAGCATCGCCCTGGCGACTATTTGACTGGTACATAACGACCGCATCTTTCATGGTGCGGTAAAGGAGTGCTTCGCCAAGATCCGCTGAGAATTCTCTCTCGCCGGTCTTGCCCGAACCTAAATCATAAGTTGTGATTGTTGACATTTTTCTATCTTTTGCTCACTACTTAGGCTGAACGCCAGTCTTGGCAGTACTTACCTGAATCAGACCGTTAGGTGGGCCTGGAACACCGCCGCGAACCAACAATAGGCCGCGCTCTACATCGATACCTTCAACAACCGTGTTTTTAGTTGTGAAGCGAGAGTTGCCGTAATGCTTCGCCATGCGAGTGCCTTTAAACACGCGACCCGGATAAGCACACTGACCAATAGAGCCTGGAGCACGCACCGTTTGGCTACCATGACTCTCGGGACCACGACGAAAGCCGTGAGCCTTAATCGAGCCTGCGAAACCGCGGCCCTTTGACTTACCAGAGATGTCGATGACTTCGCCAATCGTGAAAACATCTGCGCCTAACTCTTGTCCGAGCTCAAAGCCCTCAACAGAATCAACGCGGAACTCGCAATGGCTTCTATAGTTCTTAACGCCTGCCTTTTCTGAAGCAACGCGTTGCGGCTTGTTGACGTGCTTGTCGCGAGCCTGCTTAAGACCAACCTGGACAGCTGAGTAGCTGTCACGCTCTGGTGTACGAAGCATTGTGATTGCACAATCGCTTACGTCTAATACTGTGACAGGGACGACAGAGCCGTCCTCTCGGAAGATTTGGGTCATCCCCTTCTTCTTTGCCAACAAAAAGTTTTTAGTAGTCATGTTTTTCTCCAGTATCCATTTCGGAGCAATTTCGCAGAGGCGTTTATAGCATGCGGGATTAAGTTAATACGAACTAGAGTTTAATTCGTACGTCGACACCGGCAGACAATACGAGGCGGTTAAGCGCATCGATCGTTTGCGGCGTTGGTTCGAGCAAGTACATCAGACGCTTGTGCGTACGGATTTCGAACTGCTCGCGAGCCTTCTTGTTTACGTGAGGTGAGCGCAACACTGTGTAGCGTTCGCAACGAGTAGGAAGAGGAATAGGACCTGAAACCTGGACGCCCGTTAGACGTGCTGCTTCAATGATTGATTCAGTTGCCTGATCAATGGCTTCGTGGTCGTATGCTTCGAGTCGGATTTGAATGCGGTTAGACATTTTGATTTAATGCACTGTAAGCCTCGTAAAATCTATCCGCCGCAAGAGTTGCGGTTAGGTCCGGATTAAACGAGGCATTCCCCAGGAATTGGGTCGCGTATTCTAGTCTTTATTCAGCTGAGGTCAAGGTAATACAGCCAAGAACATCGCCAAAACTTCAATAAAAACAAAAAAAACTAGCTTTTCCAGCTCTGGTGGCCGATTGTGAGCTCAGCACGGCCATGAGATTGCGATCGGAGCTCTGTAGAGTAGTCTCCCAACTCAGAGAAATAAGCCTCTGCACGCACTACAGCGCGTCCATCTTGCTGCTCTACTGCCAGAATATTGGCATTTCGCACCTGCAAGTCAGCCAAAATCGACGAAAGCTCGCTATCTGGGGTACGGACCTCGAAACTTAAGAACGGTTTTTGCACAACACCTTTCTGCGAAAGGACTTGCGACATGCAACTATGCATTGCTGCAACCAGCAAATCAGCCACGTCATGCGCTTTATCTGCCAATTCAAGCTTTGTAACACGCAGCGACAGGGCACGCAGCCTATACCCAGCTGGGCCCACCCATCCGTTGAAGACCCTTCCACTGTAAAGAGAATCTAACAACTGGCCATCAATATCGCTTAATAGTGGTGAATATCGCAGTTTAACGCCATGATGATCGGCGGCAGACACTTCAAGTTCGAGAGAAAGTCTATTACTGGTGTCGTCAAAGTGCGAATAATCCATTTTTAGACTATGCACTTCATCAATGCTCTCGTATTGTTCGATCATCACACCACCAAAGTGAACTGCAAAACCACATCCGTCCGTCAGGTGCTTAGCGGCAATTTCTAGATGCAGCTGGCCTTGGCCACGTAACACAATCTGCCCATCATCGCACTGCATAGCCAAGCTGGGATCACTGCGGCATAGCCATTTGCATTGCTCAATCAACTCATCACGATATGCGTCACTTGGAGGCTCAACACGCATCGACATCACCGGTGAGGACAACGCATCGGGCTCGAGTGCTCCGCGCACAGAAGAAGAGCGCAAAGTATCGCCACTTTGCAATGCGATGTCGGCCTTAATCACAAACAGCGAACCATTGATAAAAGTTGCCTTAGACTGCAAATCGTCAGCGAGCACCGTGAAACAATCTTCAACAGTAAACTGTTGACCGGTTCGTTCGAGATATATTTGCTGACCACTCGCTAGTTGACCAGAGAATAATCTCACATATGCAACATCTTTCTTGGCGATGCGCTCTACCTTAAAAACATAAACAACCGATTCTTCACCATCAACATTGAGGACGACATCTTTACCCGTTTGAGAATCGTGTAAAGAGATTTCGGTACCCTTTAAAGGTGATGGCAAGTAATCGACTACCGCATCGAGAACTTGCTGCCCTCCGACTCGCTGCAATGCTGACGTCGCCATCGCAGGATACCACTTATGCGTATCGGCTGCCTGGGCAATGCCATTACGCAACATTTCTGGAGTTAGCGTGGAGTGCTCCAAATAATAGTTTTCGAACTCTTCGCTCAAGTCAGCTACCTTAGAACAAAGCTGCTGGTGGGCCTCTGCCGCGCGTGCGGAAAGGCTCTCTGGTATATCAAGAGTTTCATACTCAGCACAGTCGTCAAATGGATTCCACTGCAATAACCGCATATTAATTAAGTCTATTACTCCTGTGAAGTGGTCATCTTTAAAATAAGCTAACTGCAATGGCACAATTTCTATTTGCAACTGCTCGGCAGCGACCGCGCATGATGAGCGAAATTCTGCGCAATGGCGATCCATCTTATTAAAGACAAACAGCAATGGCAGTTGGTGCTCTTGCGCCTGGCGCACTACGGAATAGGTCTGCGCCTGGACGCCCTCGAGCGCATCGACTACCACAAGTGCTCCATCCAGTACTTGCAGGCTACGGCGAACCTCGGCGGCAAAGTCGACGTGACCGGGGGTGTCAACGAATTGCAGGCGATGATCGCGCCACGGGCAATGCGCGACGGCAGCCGAGATGGTGATGCCGCGTTCGCGCTCTTCACTGTGCCAATCCATCACCGCAGTGCCTACATCAACAGCACCCATGCGTGACTCCGCCCCCGTCAAATACAAAATGCATTCCGACAAAGTGGTCTTGCCGGCATCGATGTGCGCCAAGATACCGAAGTTACGCAGTTGCTCAATCTTCATCGTTCAATTGAGGGTTTAGCTCTAACCACTTATCGCCAAAATAGTAGCCGTCGAGTAAAGAGTCGTCGCGCCGGCCAAGACCAACGCTAGCGGCGTGCAAGGCCTCGATACTAGCCAAGCCAGTTTCAGGGTCTTCAAAAGTTTTCGACTTGCGCGGATATGCTGTCACCAAATTTTTGGGTAGGCAACGCAGCTCGAAATCCCCGCTTACCGTTGCCAGCACTCGTGACAGGTCTCGCCACGAAGAGTCCACCAGCAATAATGGACGGCCATTGTCTTCATCACTGAGCGGGACACCATCTGGATGCAACAAGGTTACTGCGCCAACCTCAACCTTGTCACCAATGTTGCAGTGGTGCCACTCGATATCTAAATCATCACGCTCCCGAAGTGGCGTGAGGCTACACTTCTTGGGCGACTCTTTATTGAGGCGAATGATGATGGTCTTAGACATAAGAAAACTCGGGCTGCCCCAGTAAAGGAGCAGCCCGAGTTTAACAGTTTATGCTTAGCGCTTAAAAGGCAAAGTGGCTAAATGCCTTGTTAGCCTCTGCCATCTTATGGACGTTTTCTTTCCATTGAACTGAAGCACCGGTGTTATTCACTGCGTCAACGAATTCCGTTGACAAGCGCTTAGCCATTGGCATACCCTTCTTCTTGCGAGCGTTGCCTACAATCCAGCGAATTGCAAGAGCTTGTGCACGCTTAGGGCTCACTTCGCGTGGTACCTGGTAGTTAGAGCCACCGACACGCTTTGAGCGAACCTCGACTGCTGGGCGTACATTTTCAATTGCCTTCTCGAAGACCTCTTCGACTGTCACGTCGTCGAGCTTGGCCGCTGCCATTTCACAGGCCTCATAAAAGATTGCTGTGGCAATAGACTTCTTGCCATCATTCATCACCGCATTGATGATTTTAGTAGCAAGCATTGAGCCAAAACGCGCATCTGGCTTTTGGAATTTCTGAGTTGATCTGAAGTTACGTGGCATGACTATTACTTACCTTTACGTGCGCCGTACTTGGAGCGACCTTGTTTACGATCGTCGACACCAGCACAGTCTAGTGTGCCGCGGACAACGTGATAGCGAACACCTGGAAGGTCACGCACACGACCACCGCGCACAAGCACGATAGAGTGTTCTTGGAGGTTGTGTCCCTCACCGCCGATATAGGCAGTTACTTCTTTGCCATTCGAAAGACGTACACGGGCAACCTTACGAAGCGCAGAGTTCGGCTTCTTCGGAGTCATGGTCTTCACTTGAGTGCAAACGCCACGCTTATGTGGACATTTGTCGAGCACGCGGCTCTTTGATACAGAGCGCTGAGGCTTACGGCCTTTGCGGACTAATTGGTTAATGGTAGGCATTATGTTTATTCCTAGATGTCTAGGCGATTGGGCCAAAAATTTTAGCGTAATTAGCCCCTAAGTCAATCTTTATTGTGTATTTATTGATTAGTTGCTCTCTGCGACGGATTCTGACAACTCTGCTCCTTCTGCTGCCATTGCGGCGTCAAAAGAGGCTGATGTG
>JAQWRF010000389.1 GCA_029243845.1 Planctomycetota bacterium
GGTGGCTGCCTGTTGGATTTGCTCGGCGGTCAACCGCTGGCAAGCCTCAGCGCGAATAGCTGGCGTTGCGTTAAGGCCTAGGACGTGATTGCCATGATAGAACGAAGCCATCGCACCTGGTGAGTCGGCGAGCGCTGCTAAACCGTTTAAGCGGTTGGCCTGAGACAGCTCCATCTCGTGAGCTGTAGGGCCTTCGGTTGCCAGCAAATCGATCTGCTTGAACACCTCGGCTTCTACTTCTGCCGCCGAGCTAGCGTCAATGCCAGCACTTACAGACAGGATGTGCTTGCGCCCATGCATCTGCGAGTAAATACCGTAAGCCAACGATTTTTCTTCACGCACTTTTTGGAATAGACGTCCGTGCGAGCCTCCGCCCAAAATGGAACATGCGGCGATGAGTGCTTCACGGCCGGCGATTTCTTGAGGAAGATGTAAACGTAAACCAATGTGTAGCTTGGCTTGTTCCATTTCGAGATGCTCGTTCACGTGACGCAATGCGCTAGGGAATTTAATAGATGGCTCGGCAAGTGCAATGACATCGCGTTGCATGTCAAACCGCTGCGCCGCCCAATGCTTGACTTTGTCGACATTTGCTGACCCCGAGCAGATAATGGTTACTTCGGCACGCTGAATAATTTCGAGGCGCGCGTCTTCAAGTTGCTGCGCTGTTACTGCGGCAACGGCTTCGGAGCTTTCCCATGACAGCTTGCCGTATTCTTCATCGGCGCACATCACGCTTTTAAATCTTTCGCTAGCATACTCACCACGATCGTCTTTGCGCTCGTCCAACATGTCAAGCAAGTTTTTACGTTCGCGCTCGAGATACTTAGTCTCGAAAAGCTCACCTGCGCCCTGGCCACGTAGAGGCTCAAAAAGAATACCAGTGGCGAGATCAAGGATGGGCACTAACACTTCTTCGCCAGATGGCAGAAACTGTTCACCAAGACAACTCATTTGGATGCCGACTATGTGAGATTCACAAGATCGCTCGGTGTAAAGCTCGCAAGAGGCGCCAAACAGGTTTTGCGACTCTCGAGCCAAGCTGGTTTGGTCAGGAAACTGTGCAGAGCCTTGTTCGAGAACGTCAAGTAGCAAACTGCGAGCGGCACGGCTGGCATCAAGCGGCAATTCAAACAATATTTGAACGACGCCACGCTTAAAGCGCTGGTCAGTGATGCCCAGCAATGTTACTCCGTTTGCTGGGCTATGAAATTCAGGAATGGTCTGTAAAAAAGACATCGGGGACGTATCCTATTACAATCAAATGAGCATTGCGACGCCCTTCTTGTATCTTCTTGCCAGCTTCGTTGCGCAAGACACAACCAGCAGCACTTCCACTGAGGCTGAGGCGTTGATGCGTGAAGTAGCCGCGGCACAATTTAGCGACGCAAACGCTACCCCTATGACCCGTTTTGAGGTTCAACTGTTTTTGCGTGAACGCGGCGAGCATCCACGCGAATTTGGCTTCTTGCTGAACTATGCCAGCCACCCGCAAGAAACATTCGAACTAGCTATCGACGATGTAGAAAGCAACACGCAGATACGAAAGGGCTTTGACGGCAAAGAATATTGGCTAAGCCAGGCAGGCGAAGAAAAGCAAATATTATCCGGCCGAGAATTCACTGAAGATCGCCAGGCGATTGAAGATGGCCTAACGTTGAGTTCGGACTTAATGGTACTGCTCGATTTAGGACAATTCGCCGATAACAATCCGCCGACCAAGCTAACAACTAGCGATACCGGCACGCGCATTCTTGAAGGTACGATTACACGCCAGCAGCAGCTTTACACCTACCGCATTCATCTAGACGCCGAACAAGTGCTTCCAAGCATGGTTGATTTTATCCTGTACGACGACGAGCAACAGCAAGTGCAGTTCCAACGCTTTTCGACTTTGGCGTACAAGGCTTACGCGGGGCGTCAAATCCCGCAAGTCTTATGCGAATTCGATAGCGACGACAGCAAGGCTCTACCGCAGCGCATTTACGAGATACACCACCTAAGTTGGGGGCCGCATCCATCGCCGCCTAGCGACGATAAAAAGCCTTCTCAAGGTCAACGTAACTAAGGAACACGCGCACCGGTCGGCCGTGGGCGCAAGTACGATCTTGCGGTAAGTCGCCGCCACGCTTTAACAGCGAACGCAACGCATCTTCGCCAACGTAATCGCCCGCCATGACCGCTGAGCGACACGACATCGAATACAACATTTCTTCTTGGATTTGCTCTGGCGATGGTGCGCGTGATTGGCTCAAAATCTCTAGCAAGTCTTCGACCAAAGATTCTGGGCGTAACTTCTTAAGACGCGCAGGTACCCCATTGATAGCCAAGGTTGTCGTGCCAAACTCAGACACATCGACACCAAGTTTGCGGAATACCGCTTTGTTGTCAACCAACGACTGAACTTCTTCGCGACTGAGATCTACTAAAGCGGGCACTAGCAGAGGCTGCATAACCACTTCACCCTCGCGGATTTCGCGGCGCAGTTCTTCGAGATTGACCCGTTCATGCAATGCATGTTGGTCAATAATTTCAACACCACCTTCGATTTCACGAAACAAGAAGGTGTTACGCACCGACAAAAAGTTTTGTGTGCCAATGGTGTCATCAATGGCACCTATCGGACGTGCGTCGGCAGTTGCCAAGGGATGCTGACTATAAGCACCGCCACCTTCAGACATCGATCCGCCACCGAATTGGGCAGAGGAAGATGCTGTGTAAGCTCCGCCGACACCACCCGCCGAACGTGTCGACCAATTTGCCCCTGCCAACGATTGGCGCAAGCCGTTTACAATGCGCCCGAACACCATGCGCTCGTCACGGAAACGCACCTCCGTTTTTTGTGGATGCACATTGACATCAATGCTTTCTGGCGCCATATTCAATGCCATAAACAAAGTGGGGTAATAACCGTGCGGCACGAATTCTTTTACGCCTTCGCGCACCGCCCGCAACAAGCGCGGGTCGCGAACCCAGCGACCATTCAAGAACATGTGTACCTTACGCGCATCGCGCCGCGCGGATTCTGGCGGGCCTATACGCGCAGTGAGCTGAATGTGCTCGGAAGGCAGATCGATGCTAATCATGTCGGCGTTTAGTTTCGTGCCATAAACCGCGGCGCAGCGCGCACTGAGGTCGTCACTAGCATTTACTTTGAACACCATTTTGCCATCATGTTGCACACTGAAGCCGACACCAGAATGCACCAAAGCCAAACGTTCAACCCAAGCAATCGCGTGACTAGCTTCCGTTGACGGGCGCTTTAAAAACTTGCGGCGCGCCGGAAGCTCGGAAAACAAATCGCAAACCGTAATGCGCGTGCCCCTGGCGCCAGCACAATCTTGGACTGCAGATTGAGTACCAAAGTCAACACTAATCTTAGCCGCGCGTTCGGCATCGCGAGGCCACGAAATCATTTCGAGACGCGACACGGAAGCGATGGATGCCAAAGCCTCTCCGCGAAAGCCTAATGAGGCTATTGCTTGCAAGTCGGAGGCATCGCTCAATTTAGACGTAGCATGCGAAGACAAAGCTAACTGTAAATCATCGCGGGTAATACCCACACCATCGTCGCGAACCTCAATACGTCGAATGCCCCCTTCTTCGAGGATGACATCGATATGAGTTGCCCCGGCATCTAAAGAATTTTCAACAAGCTCTTTGACCACCGACGCTGGGCGCTCGACGACTTCACCGGCGGCGATTTGATCGACCACCAACCGCGGTAACTGACGAATAACACTCATTTATTTTCTCTTTAAAACACGGAACACAAACATTTCTAGGATATGGGTGGTGTCACGCCATCCTTCGACTTTTAAATTCTTTTCGGCTTGCAGAATTGCCGCGTTAATTTTGTTGATATGCGACGCATCACACACTGCCAACCGTTTTTGCATTTTAGAAATAACCGGTTTACTCGGACGGCTGCCCGATGCCTTGATCGCCTGTTCTAAATCAGGTGTGTGCACCATAAACTCGATAATCGCCGCTGTCTTAGTGACTTCGCTATTAACCGCCGACATCAACAGCGCAAAGGCATCGCGAATAGAAACGCGTTTGCCGCCCCAAGCACGTAATCCTTGGCGGGATATTTTAGTCAGCAACCGCAAAGCGCTAACGGAATCGCCGCTCAAAACAGAGTCGGCAAAATCGAAGGCAGAGCCCTCGGCCGAATGCGAAGCTACATCGCGTACATCTTGCTCGCCAACACTGGTTAAGCCCAGCAATGAAAAGTGATTAATCGCCTGCAGCAAATCTGCAGGACGTGAACCGGCTAATGCCACTAAACTGCCCGACGCCCCACGCTGCATCGTTATTTTTTGCAGTCGCGCCTCAGCTGCAACAAATTGTGCTGCCTCAGAAGCATCCGGCTCGGGACGCCATGGCGGCGGATCACTGTAAAGTTGTCGGAAGCGTAATTTAGTCGCTTCTTTAATCCGCGTCGCACTCAATGCCTTAACACCCTTAGACGTCGATGCACCCGTATGCACCACCATGAACTCGGGACCTTCGCCGCTCTTCGCCACTTCTAGCAAGCGCTCGGCAAGGCGTGGATATTTCGTAATCGCCTTCGCTGCGCGGCTAAATATTAGCGCCTGCCGAGTGGCAAACAAGGATTGTGAATTCAAAAAACTATCGAGGCTGTCCGCATCGAAGTCGGCCGAGCCGCCGTCGATATCTAAAATGTCGATGCCATCTTGAGTAGCTAGGTATTCGCGCGCCGCAGAAGCGACTTGCTCGCCGAACCATACCTCTTCATCGCCTTTGGGCGGCAGTATCAGCAGCAATCGTGGTAATTTGCCATCACGCGCCAAGCCACACCACTGACGATATTCAGTGCCAGGATCAAGTTGCTTGGGGCGAGCTACGGCCATGTGTATAGCTTAAAATCGCCTAATAGTTAATGTCGGCCACTAAGCTAAGGAAATACACCATCGGCACCCAGGCGTTGACCTTAAAAAAGGCCATCGGTATTTTCTCTTTGCCATAGCGATGTACCAAGAACAGCTCGGCAGCCAATAAAACCGCGACGAGCGCTAGGCCGAGCATTGAGATAGGTCCTGAACCTAATTGTTGATTGCCGTTACCCCATAAAACCACGGCACTCATGAAACAAGCCATCGCAACGCACTTAGTCGCCGTCGTGCCGAATCTGGCAGGTATGGAGAAGGTGCCTTGCTGCAAGTCATGTTCAATATCTTGAATGGCATAGAGCAAATCGAAGCCGGCAACCCACAAGCTAACGCCAGCGCCGATGATTAACGGCAGTTGCCAGTCGCCATCAAAGCTTTTGTTTACCGCCAACCATGCGCCGGCCGGAGCCAAGCCGAGTGCGATACCTAAACCCAGATGGCACAAATACGAATAGCGCTTCAGATGTGAGTAGCCCAGTAACACCATAAGGCACGGTAGTGACAGCCATCCACAAATTGGAGCGAGTAAAAACGCTATGCCAATAAAAGCAAAGCTGCAAAAAAGAGTAAAGCTAATCGCGTAACGCACAGACAAAGTACCGACGACTAATTCACGGTTTGCCGTGCGCTCGTTTGATGCGTCATGATGACGATCGTGGACGCGGTTGTAAGCCATCGCTGCTGAGCGCGCGAACACCGCGGCCAACACCAGTAGCACCAAATCGACTAATGGCGGCATGCCGTTAGTAGCGATAACAGCGCCGCTGAGGGCAAAGGGTAAAGCGAAGACACTGTGCTCGAATTTAATCATGCGCAAAGTGTTGCGTAATGAACTATTCATCCGTTGCAGAGCCTGTCCACGGGCCAACAGTTGATTGCGGAATATCACATACTCCCAATATTTTGGCACACACCTGATCGACTAATTGCTCAATGCTTTGTGGGCGGTGATAAAAACCTGGGCTAGCGGGCAAGATGGTTGCTCCTGCCCACGCCAAGCGCGACATGTGATCTAAGTGAGTCCGTGACAGTGGAGTTTCTCGCGGTACTATCACTAATTTACGCTGTTCTTTGAGCGCTACCTGCGCGCTGCGTTCAATCAAGTTCGCCGCACTACCGCAACTGATACCCGCCAACGTTGAAAGCGAGCATGGCAGCACAATAACCGCCTCGCCAAGGCCACTGCCAGATGCAGGACGTGCGCCGATGTCATCGTGCGCATGCACTGTCACTAGAGCATGGGTCGCTAGGTCGGGAAGCAAGACAGTTAAATCGCCATCAAAATAGATGTCGCATTCTTCTACCAACACACGCCGCGCCGCATTGGAATAAATCAGTTCGACCTCGATATCAGAGGCGACAAGCATTTGTAAGCAACGCACTGCGTAGATTGCTCCGCTCGCCCCGCTGACAGCAAGAACAACTCGGCGTGGTGGACTAGTGTTTTCCATTAGTCTAATTTTATCAGCAAGATGGCAT
>JAQWRF010000004.1 GCA_029243845.1 Planctomycetota bacterium
TATCCGAAGCCGAGCTTGAAGCTTGCACCGACAACCACTTGTCGACCACCAAGTCTTCATCTTGCCACTTCTCGAAGAAATCAGACAGCGCCGTTTGGCGCTGCGGCACATCGAGATTTGCGAGACATGCCAACGCCGAGATGGAATCGGTCATATTGCTTGCAGCAGCAAATTGGCTGGCACACATTTCTACACCGTTAGCCGCACTGGCTACACTCAAGTAGCTCAAGCAGACATTACGCAGACGGCGACGGCCAATTTGTTCTTGGCTAGGCTCGTACGCTTCGTCGCTCGACATGGCGTCATAAAGCTCGCTAAACTTATTCTGCAATCGGTCAGCCACGGCAGTGCGTAGAACCTTGCGCGCGCTCTGCAGTAATTCTGGGTCGATGACATCAAGCTGCCCGCTTAAGGCGGCGTGGCCAGGCAAACATAACAAGTACGACTTCATGCCCGGCGACAATTGCTTGTCATTGGCAATTTCTACCATCGAGTCAAGGAACCTAGGGTTGGGAGCAATGCTTTTGCCTTCTGCCAAGCTAGCCATTAAATCAAAAATGGCACGTGTCGCAAAACGCTGACCCGCTTCCCAGCGATTGAAAGTGTCGCTGTCATACGACATGAGCACCTGCAAATCACTATCGCTTTGTTCGAAGTCAAGCGTGACTGGCGCCGAGAATTTACGCAAGGTGGATACTACGGGTTCCGTCGTGATATTTTCAAAAACGAAATCTTGGCGTTGCTCGCATAATTCAAGAACACGCTCGGCAGCTAAGGCATTGCCATCTCTGTCAAATAATGCCGTGAGCAAAGGGATGTGAAAAGGAAGCTTTTCATCTTGGCCTGGAGTCGGCTGACAGCTTTGCTCGCAACTTAAAACGAAACGTTGTGCATCGGCATCGTAAGAAGTTGATAAACTAATTTTCGGAGTGCCCGCTTGTGAGTACCACAGTTCGAACTGAGAAAAATCGCGGTTGTTCGCATCGGCAATAGACAAACGGAAATCGTCACAGCTCACTGCCTGACCATCATAGCGCTCGAAGTACAAGTCGCTACCGCTGCGGAAGCCATCGGCACCGACCAGAGTGTGCATCATGCGGATGACCTCGGCGCCTTTGTTATAGACGGTTGAGGTGTAGAAATTATCCATCGCCACGTAAGAATCAGGACGGATAGGATGCGCCATTGGCCCCATATCTTCTCTGAATTGCACCGAGCGCAGTACATTAACATCGTCGATGCGTTTCAATGCAGCATCGCCCATATCGGCGCTAAACTGCTGATCGCGGAACACTGTGAGCCCTTCTTTCAGCGTTAGCTGAAACCAATCGCGGCAAGTGATGCGGTTGCCCGTGTAGTTATGAAAATACTCGTGGCCGATGACACCTTCGATGCCTTCGTAATCGCTATCGGTAGCTGTCTCAGGTGACGACAGAACATAAGCCGTATTAAACACGTTAAGCGATTTGTTTTCCATCGCCCCCATATTGAAATCGCCGACCGCAACAATGTTATAAATCTCTAAGTCGTATTCGAAGCCATAAACTTCTTCGTCCCACTTCATCGACTCTATTAACGATTGCATCGCATAGCCCAACTTGTCGGCGTTTTCGTGCTCGCTGTAAACGTATAGGTCAACAAGTTTGCCACTACAAGTGGTAAATGTGTCGCGCAACACACCGAGATCGCCGGCCACCAATGCAAACAAGTACGACGGCTTAGGATGCGGATCGTGCCATTCGGAATAATGGCGACCATCGGCAGTATCACCGCTATCCATCAAATTACCATTGCTGAGTAGCACTGGAAATTTTTCTTTGTCGGCGCTCAGGCTGACCTTGAAAGTCGTCATTACATCTGGACGATCTAAGTAATAAGTAATACGACGAAAGCCCAAAGACTCGCATTGAGTACAGAACATTGATCCCGATTTGTACAGACCAGAAAGGCTCGTGTTTAGTTGCGGTTGAATTTTAACCACCGTCTTCAAAACAAAACTTTCGGCAACGTCTAGCAGCTGTAAACCTTCGTCGCTGAGCAGATACTGTTCTGCTGACAAGGCCATGCCATCGATAGATATCTCTTGCAGCTCAAGGTCTTCTCCATCTAAAAAAAGTTTGGTGGCGTTTGAATCTGTTCTGCGACTAAAGTTAAGCTCGGCCGTAACTAAAGCGTATTCGTCTTCGAGAAAGAAATCGAGGTGGACTTGATCGATGCGAAAATCAGTCGGGGCGTAATCTTTGCGGTATTTAACTGTGGCAGTTGTATCTGACATTAGGGGCAAATTTTATCGACGCGCACCGATTAATGTTAGTGTTGTTCGAGGTGACTACCTATTTTTTCTATATATTCTTGAGCGGCAGCGTATTTGGCGTCATCGGCAGTGATTTGCTGCATCCATTCGATGGCCTGCTGACTGTCCCCCTGTATCCCATAGTGAATTCCTAGTTGGAAAATCACTTCACCAAAGCCTGGGCGGTAGTCCAACACCGACAGCATATAGTCTTCGAAGAGCTTATTATTACCTTCGGCGAGGTGTCGCCACGCATGCACGTAATCGTTGCGCTCAAAGCCCGCGTATGACAAAACCGTAGTGCGGCTAGCATAGTCATCGGCGAGTAAGAAGTTTTGCGAGGATTCTAGCTTCAATGGCAGCACAAGCTCACCGCGTAAATAGGACATACGCATATCAAAAGTTTGGTTGAAATAATGATCGCGCATCAGCGCCTGAGATTGGACCAACCCGGAATGCGCGAAAAACACTATGGCTAGCAAATGTGCCGTGTATTTAACCTTTGATCGCTTCATGGAAAGGTTTTTCTTCTTTAGGGCTAGAGCGCTGTGAGCAGCCACCAAACCAAATCCTAAAGCCAACAAAAATGGTACTGCCCCGAACAAGTCGTGAGTCGCGAAAAACCCGAAGCAAAAACCCAGCGCTAGAACCAATTCTTCACTGAGAGATAGTGGGTGTCGCTGCGGCGCATTCGGGGTGCTTGAACTACGGAGCACCGTCGGCGTAGACAATTGAAAACTAAGTGCCTGATTAGGGCAGCTCGCAACGCAATCTAAGGTTTTCATACACTTGTTGTCGACTACCGCGCCAAACTCTTTGATTTCTTGGTGGACGATTACGTCAGAGCTACATGCCTTTGTGCAAGCCATACATGAGTTACACAGGTTTGGATCAACAACAATACGACCTACTGAAAAAGAATCGCTCGCACCAAGAATAGCCCCATACGGACAAGCGTAATTACAGAACGCTTTGTTGCCGAGTAAATACACCACATAGCATCCTGCTATCAGAAACGTGATCACTGAAATTGTCGGGCCGGGGAATGTTTTCCAGAAAGATTCTGTCACCCATTCGCTAGATGCATGCTGCACGCCGCCAGAACTTATTCTTGAATATAATGGGACCAAGAACATCCAAACGAATGCCATGATTGGCACGATTCGCAAAGCACGCGAACGAAGTGGACGCACACGAACTTTGAGACGACGCAACACCCAAGCGCAAGCATCTTGAACAGCCAGGAAATGGCATGCCCATCCACAAAAAAAGCGGCCGAAGAGTAAGGTGCTGGCGATGGCAACACCGAGAACTATCAGTCCAGGGTTAATGACTTTCTCGCGAGCGAACCTACTTGCTTCGGATGGCTCAAGTGGCGCTAAGCTACTGCCTGTTAGTAGCCAATGCGCAATATGCGCAAGCAGTAAAACTTGCACCAAGACCAAAACCAAAGCTCGCCGTCGCGAGTTACGCAGACGGCGAGCTTGAGGATCAATTAATTCAACCAATGATTATTGTGGGATTTGTGCGTTTACAAACGAATAAGGCGGAGCTCCTGGCTTGAAGCTGAACACTCCTACTTTCCCTGTACGTGGTGCAGAGTTTGCGACAAAAGAGTAGCTGTATGCACTCCCCCATCGAACCGCGTTGTTTAGCGGAGAGTCTTGGTATGAACCGCCAACCCACGCCATAACGCGGCGCTGTGTGCCAGGGTAAAGACCATCATATTCGAACCAGTCTGTATTATTCAAGACATCGTCACTATGGTAATCAATATCCTTAAAAGTTTTGTAGTTCAAAGAGACATTACCGGCGACAGGTACAGCAAACGCACGCACTGCTATCTCAGAGTCTCTATTGTAAACAGAGTAAGCATAGTGCCAGTTTCCATTAGGTAGCTGAGTGGCTTTTGACGCAACAAACACGCTACCATCATTAGGCAATTGTAATTCGCTGATGCTCACACCAGGGTCAGCAGACTTCCACGCGTCAACACAATATTCGGCACGCTGGGTGGCCCCGACGAAACTTACTCCAAAGCTAGAACCATTAGAGAAAGAAACTTCGCGCCACGAAACGTTGTTCGCTCCGTTGCCTTGCAGCATACAATCCTCAGGTGTTAGGTACTGGATTTCAACGAAGTAACGAGCACCGACGTTGAGAGCTGAGTCGAGATCGTCGTTATCTACAATGACACGGCGGGCAAGGCGACCAGAGTAAGAAGGATCCAAGACAGGCGGGTACGGGAAGTATCCAGAGTAGGCATTCACTTCAGAGCGCGCACTAAGGTCAGATTGGAAGCCATTCAAATAAGCACTGTAAGGGTCAGAGCAACCTATTCCCAGAGTCGAATAACCTGTTGGGATACAAGTACCACAGAGGCTTTGATCAAGAGCAGCGAAGCCCTGCTTCACCCAGTTCATACCAATTTGCTCGAACAGTCCGTCCTTGAGTCGGAATAGGTTTGTTGAAATAATCGGATGATTATTGTTGTAAGACGTCCAAGTCAGGGGCGCGTCACCTATATTACAGGAGATAGAACCAAAGCTAAAAGATGACTGGGAGCCGCTTTTGCCATGAGAAATATAGTCGTAAATATCGCCGACGATAATATCTGGTTGCGGAGAGCCCGTAGTATTGTTGGTAGCCGAGGCAGTCAGTTGACTAGCAACGAGGCCGGCGATGGTGGCGCCGACTAGTAATACCGGCAAGGCGATTCTGGAGAATGGGGAGTTCATTTTTATTGCTAAGAGAAAAAGGAGGAGGGAGGGGGGATATCCAAGTATAGCTAATAATCCAAACGTTCGCGCCTGCTTAAAGACTTTATTTGAGCCTCAAGTGCCTGTGCATCGCTTCTAGACCCTATATTCTCTATCTTTTTCATAACTCGCCATGGGCGCCCTGCCCGCGTCGACTTAGCGCCACCAATTATTTCTCCATTATGCTGCGCCAATCTTTTAGCCATCTCTAAACAAACACCAACATAGGTGCGGCTATCGTCCGCCGAAATCAGAATGTAGACCGTCCATTTTTTATCTGATTTTGAAGAAGATTTGTTGTTTATGGTGTGCTTTGGCATTGCTAATACTATTATATGCTCACCAATGTGTGCGCTCGTAGCTCAGCTGGATAGAGCATCGGACTTCTAATCCGACGGTCGAGGGTTCGAATCCTTCCGGGCGCACCATTTTCCCTTTAAGGGAGTGATGAGAGTTTGCGGAGAACACTAGAAGCAGTGTTCATGGTCAAATCCTTTCTCACTATACGTCAATCAAGAGGAGTTCCGTCTGATTTCAATGGACTATCGGGCGGAAACACTTTGAACTTCGGAAGGCCATCATCCCAGTCAAAGAGCCTATTTTCATAATTGAGATGAAGTTGGGGCTTCCATTCATCTGGAATGCGATCAGCGCCATGATCGGATCCGGCATCCCCCCGCCGTAAATCAAGCGAGACGGGAAAGACTACACGAAAGCCCATTCCTTCTTGATACTGCATCACTGGTCCGTGACACATTTTGCAAGTTACCAGATGAAACTTATCGAGCACCCGTGTTTGAAGCAGCTCATCCCCTTGCGTAACCTCAACAGAATTTTCTCCATGCAGTGCAATTAGGTGCGCTGGCGAGACACCTTTTGATCGAGTACAGTTGGGGCAATGGCAAAGGCCATTCATCATCACTTCACCGCGGGCCAAGTATTCAACGGCCCCGCAGTGACAAGCTCCTTTTGCTTTCAATTCTTTCATTTTCTTTTTATTAGCTTGGTGGAGCACCGCCTGTGTGCGTAAAGGATTTACTCACGATGAGCCAATTGTCATTAATTTTCGCCAGAGAAAATACATCCGTAAAAGAAACACTTCCCCAGAAGTTCTCTTCATCAACAATGGCGAGAGCAATATCGCCGAACTCGTCAATCTTCCTGATTGAAGCAGAAAATTGACCGTCGACATCGGCGGGTTGCGCAGAAATCATTCCTATCATGTCCTGAATAGGTACATCAACACGCTGGTCGCCAAGTGCACCAAACACCCTAGCGTCTGGGTGAAAGGCAGCATTTAAAGATTCTGAATTACCGGTGGCAACCCCTTCAATATAAAGTTCAATGGCCGAATTAGGTGAGGTATTTGTCATAGTTACAGCTTACAAAGTTCCCTCCAAAGAAAGCAATAATCGCAGAAATACTTTTTTGAAATTTCATCCGCTATAAAATCAAATTGTACTTTATAATTACACCATGATTGCAAGACTACTAATAGCGTTTGGGATAATCAGCTTTTTCCTCAATGCCCCATTATGGGGGCAAAACTCCCTGCTTGCATATCGCTGGGATGGAGAGAGCGAGTCTGCCCTCATGGGATATTCAGTCTCTGGCGCTGGGGACGTAAATGCTGATGGCATTCCTGACTTTATTGTTGGAGCCAAGGAAACAAAAGCAGCGGGTGTTTTCCGATCAGGTTCCGCTTATGTCTTCTCTGGCATTGATGGTTCACAA
>JAQWRF010000016.1 GCA_029243845.1 Planctomycetota bacterium
TAGCAGTGTACAGGATTACTGATAATTACAGCGGGCCCATTAAAATCCATGCAATAAGTTAGCCATTATTGCCGAACAAAATACAGCTAGCAACCCCCAACTCCCGCATATAATGCCACCAAGCCCCCACGGCAGACCACCCGCCATGAGTGACCCACTCCAAATAATAGACGTCGAAGGCAACCTCACTGGAACAGCCCCAGAGTTAGACAACTCTACGCTAATCCAGATGTACACCGCCATCGTTCGCACTCGTGCATTCGATTCACGCTGCATGAACCTCCAGCGCACGGGCAAGATTGGCTTTTCTGTGCCAAACCGTGGTGTAGAAGCGACTTCCGTCGGTGCAGCAGCCGCCATGGACGCCAGCAAAGACTGGTTCGCACCGCATTACCGCGACTTCGGCATGCTGTTTTATAACGATGTGCCAGCTGAAGCCATGTTCGACAACATGTTCGGCAATTCCGACGACACTGCCGTCGGCCGCCAGATGCCGGTGCACTTTAGCTTCACCGAACCGCTTAAATGGTTGTCGATCTCTTCACCGCGCGGCACGCAAATCCCACAAGCCGTGGGAGTATCGCTCGCCGCCAGAAAACGCGGTGAAGACGCTATCGCCCTCACCACTTTCGGTGACGGCTCGACATCCACCCTTGGTTTTCACTCGGGTATGAACTTCGCCGGCGTCATGAAAGCACCGACGGTCTTCCTCTGTCAAAATAATCAGTGGGCGATTTCATGTCCATCGAGCAGCCAGACCGCATCGGAAAGTTACGCGATTAAGGGCGAAGCTTACGGCGTGCCAAGTTGCATCGTTGACGGCAATGATGTGCTCGCGGTTTACGTCGCCATGAAAGAAGCGGTCGACAGGGCGCGCGCCGGCGACGGGCCGACCCTTATCGAAGCCATTACATTCCGCTTAGGCGGGCACTCGACTTCGGATGATCCGACTAAATACGTGCCGGCTGAAGAGCTGGAAAAAGCCGAGTCCGAAGAGCCTCTTAAGCGTTTCCGCGCCTACTTGATTAACGAAGGCGTGCTTACCGACGAGAGTGCCGATAAGATTCGTGAGGAGGCCGATGCCGAAATGCTTGCCGGGGCTCGCGCCGCTGAGGCAAAAGCGCGTCCGGTACTGGGCACAATATTTACCGACGTGTGGCAAGAACAACCCGCGCACCTTAAGCAACAAATGGAATACTGCATTAAGCATTATTCCGAACGCGACGAAGCAGTAGACGAAAACGGAGAATTCCCACTATGAGCGAACTCACAATGGTGCAAGCAGTCAATGACGGCTTGAGAACAATCATGACCGAAGACGAAAGCGTCCTCGTTCTCGGCGAAGATGTCGGCCCTAAGGGCGGCGTGTTTTTAGCCACTGAAAATCTGACTGCCGAATTTGGCGAAGAGCGTTGTTTCGACACGCCGCTAAGCGAAGATGGCATTATCGGTGTCGGCATTGGCCTCGCGATGAACGGCATGAAGCCGGTTTGCGAAATTCAGTTTCAAGATTTCATTTTCCCGGCCTTCGACCAGATTGTTTCCGAAGCAGCGAAAATGCGTTACCGTTCGGGCGGGCAATACACCGTGCCGATGACGATCCGTACTCCTTATGGTGGCGGTATTCGTGGCGGTCTTTATCACTCGCAATCGGGCGAGGCATACTTCGCACACACCGCGGGTCTTAAGGTAGTGATTCCATCGACACCTTATGATGCTAAAGGTTTGTTGATTGCATCAATCCAAGATCCCGATCCGGTGTTGTTCATGGAGCCCAAAGCTCTGTACCGCGCCTTCCGTGAAGAAGTGCCCGAAGGAATGTACACCGTCGATCTTTCGACCGTGCGCGAAGTCACTCAAGGTGGCGACTGCGTGGTGTTCTGTTACGGCGCGATGGTGCCAGTGTGCACCGAAGCGGCCAAGCGTGTTAAAGAGTCGCGCAATAAAGACGTGCGCGTGATTGATTTGCGCACACTGATGCCGCTCGACGAAGAATCGATTTTGCAAGCCGTTAAAGATTGCGGCCGTGCAGTGGTCGTCCACGAGGCCCCGCGCTTTTGTGGTTACGGCGCAGAAATTTCGGCGATGATTGCCGAGAACGTTATCGAATATGTTGAAGCGCCAGTTAAGCGCGTCGCTGGTTTTGATACACCTTTCCCTAACACTTTAGAGAACTACTACATGCCTGACGCGCGTCGCGTGTTAGATGCCATCGAAGAAGTACTCGACTTTTAATAAACAAATCATGAGCTCACTCGAATTTAAACTGCCGGATATCGGCGAAGGCGTGCACGAAGGAGAAATCGTGCGTTGGATTGTGGCGGAAGGTGCTTCGGTAAACGAAGACGACCCGGTTGTGGAAGTCATGACCGATAAGGCGACGGTTGAGATACCTGCGCCTTCTAGCGGAGTCGTAAGTAAGCACCTTTGTGCTGAAGGCGATGTCGCTAATGTTGGCGATGTGATTTTTATCATCGAAGGTGGTGTGGCTGCGGTAGCTGAGGCAGCTGCTCCGGTTGTCGAAGCACCCGTTGCTGCGCCAGCGGTTTCTGCACCGGCTGTTTCTGCCCCTGCTCCAGCGGCGAGTGGCGCGACTTTTGAATTTAAGTTACCGGATATCGGTGAAGGCGTTCACGAAGGCGAAATCGTGCGCTGGATTGTTGGCGAAGGTGACACCGTCGCTGAAGATGACCCTGTTGTTGAAGTGATGACGGATAAGGCTACAGTAGAAATTCCTGCACCAGCTTCCGGCGTCGTGCAATCTACTTTGGTTGCTGAAGGCGACGTAGCGAAAGTCGGCGATGTGATTTTCGTGTTGGCGACATCAGGCGGCGGGGCAGCAGCTCCAGTTGCAGCGCCGGCACCCGCAGCACCAGTGGCTACGGCCGCGGTACCTGCACCTACTCCAGTAGCTCCGGCGGCTCAGGTTGCTGTTGTTCCTGCTGATCCAAACAAGAAAGTTTTAGCTGCACCAGCCACACGTCGTTTATCGCGTGAATTGGGTGTCGACTTATCTACTCTCATCGGCAGTGGCCCGAACGGTCGCGTTAAGCCGGAAGATGTACGCGCTGCATCTGCAGCACCAGTGGCGGCGCCGGTCGCGGCACCAGCTGTTGGAGTAAGCGCAACGCCGACGGCGTCCGCGCCTGTGGCACCTGTTGCGCAATTACCTAACTTCCCTCAAGTGATGGGCGCGCGCGAAGTCGATGAGATTCCGTTCCGTGGCATTCGTCGCAAGATTTCCGAAGCGATGGTGCGTTCGAAATACACCGCCCCTCACTTCTCGCTTATCGAAGAAGTCGATTGCACTGAGATGGTTGCCGCGCGCACTATTGCTAAGCCAGTTGGCGAACGCTTTGGGGTGAAGATTACTTTCATGGGATACATCATGAAAGCAACCGCGATAGCGCTTACCGAATTTCCGATGCTCAATGCCGAGCTTGACGAAGAAGCCGGAATCATTAAGCAAAAGCGTTATGTCAACTTGGGCATCGCCGTTGATACTCCGAACGGCTTGGTTGTGCCCGTCATTAAAGACGCCAACCTTAAATCAATCGTGCAGCTTAGCTCGGACTTGATGGATATTGCTAGCCGCGCTCGCGACAGCAAGCTTAAGCCAGATGATTTTTCTGATTCCACTTTCAGTATTTCAAATGCCGGCAACATCGGTGGCACACTTGCAACGCCAATCATTAACTTCCCAGAAGCAGCAATCATGGGCGTGCATAGCATGCGCAAAATGCCGCGCTGCGTAGGTGACGATATTGTGGCGCGCATGATTATGAACTTGTCGATCAGCATTGACCACCGCATCGTCGATGGCGCAGATGGCGCGCGCTTCATGGTGCGTGTTCGCGAGTTGCTTGAAGAGCCAAGCTTAATGCTACTGTAAAGTAAAATGTCAATTCGTAAACTAGATTCGGACGGCGTGCAGTTGCGCAAAGCACTGACTGCTGACGGTACTAGTTTGTTGAAATCATTTAAGGGCACCATGCCTTCTGATGACGCATTGCTCGCCATTCACCGCGCGATGTTGACCACGCGTTTAATGGATGATCGCATGCTAAAACTTCAGCGGCAAGGTCGCGTGGGGTTTGTCGGTTCATCTACCGGTCAAGAAGCGGCCATCCATGCTTCGGCGGCGGTGTTCGGCGGCGACGACTGGATATTCTCAGCGCTGCGCGAAGGCGGGATCACCATCCAGCGCGGTATGTCGATGCGCGAGTATGTCGCCCACATGTTTGGTAATGCCGAAGATTCTGCGAAGGGGCGGCAAATGCCGAACCATTTTCAGTGTAAAGAGGTGAATTTCCCATCTTGGTCTTCAGTGCTCGGCACTCAACTGCCGCACGCGGTCGGAGTGGCTCTGGCCATGAAGAAGCGCGGTGATAAATCAGTGGTCGCGGCCTACACTGGCGATGGCGCCACCTCTTCCTCCGGATTTCACTCGGCGATGAACTTCGCGGGCGTGATGAAAGCTCCAGTGGTGTTTATCGTCATTGATAATGGCTGGGCTATCTCCGTGCCGAGCTCCAAGCAAACAGCCGCAAAATCTTATGGGACAAAGGCTAAGGCCTATGGTATGCCAGGGTTTGACGTCGATGGCAATGATGCCGTAGCTGTTTTTGCCACTATGAGCGAAGCCGCCGAGCATGCCCGCTATCAACAAGGACCCGTCCTTGTAAACCTGCGTTCTTACCGTATGGAGGGTCATTCTTCGTCCGATGACCCGACGCGTTACCGTGATGCTAAAGAGGTTGAATACTGGTCCACTCGCGATCCCCTGCCTCGCCTTGAGCGCTTTTTGTCCGCT
>JAQWRF010000019.1 GCA_029243845.1 Planctomycetota bacterium
CAGCAGTGGGCCAGTTTGATTTACCAACAGCGACTCAGCGCTTTTTTAATGGCATTGATGCCCAAACAGATTTGTGTGGAGTCGTTGGTGACATCAATGTAGCGAGTTCGCAAAGCCCGCAGTTATGGCACGCAGCAATGATCGACGTCCAGCCGCAGAAAACTTTTGCTTATGTGCCGCTGCCAGTGGCAAACACTTCTGCATTCGAAGCATTAATCCAGGCATGTCAGTTTAAGGCGCTGTCGGTCACAAACCCGCATAAAAAATGGGCAGAAACTTTTGCCACCATCGCCAGTGGCTATGGCGCGGCGAATTTCTTGCTTGCCTCTGGCGACGGCTATCATGCCTTTGCCACGGATGGCATGGGTGCTTTGCAAGCACTCTCCAATCACGGATTTACTCCAAAGCATAAATTGTTAGTCATTGGTAATGGCGGTGCTTCGCAGAGTGTGGTTAAGTTTGCACAGCAACATCAAGTAGATGTGAGTGTCTGCTCACGCCGTCCACGGCTTAGTGAGGCTTGGGGGTGCAATAACTTTTCTTTTGACGAGGTGACGCTCGGTGGTTACGACGCTTTTATTCAGGCAACAACTTTGGGTTCAGAGCAGCAACCAGGGTGTGTTTTGAAGGCACGTGCTTTGCCGGCAGGGTCGCTTGCTCTAGACATGGTTTATCGCCCAGCTGAAACGGAATGGCTACAGCATGCTGCAGCTTGTGGCGCGCTTCCCGTGATGGGAGCCGAAATGCTTATAGAGCAATTTCAATCCCAGTTTGATCTGTTCAACGCCCGACCTGCTTTGGTGTTGATTGGTATGCGCGGCAGCGGCAAGACGACCTTAGGCCAGCACCTTGCCAATGAACTGCAATTACCGTTTCTTGATATTGACCAGTTGCTAGAAGATCAGCATCAGCGCAGAATTGACGAATGGATCGCCTCAGACCTCGCGTCTTTTAGAGAGTGCGAAGCCGAAATGTTGGCAGCGGCACTACAGTCTCCGAATTGCGTGATTGCTACAGGTGGCGGAATAGTCGAATCTGAAGAATCGCGCGAGTTGCTTGAGCAGCATCCCAAGGTTTTGTTGTTGCAGTGTGAAAAGGAATTGTTATTAGAGCGCCAACAGCAAAATCCACGTCCGCCGCTTACCGAGCACAATCTAGAACAAGAAATTGCTCTGATTAGCGAACAGCGTCAGCAGTGGTATGCGCAATGCTCCTCGCAGCAGGTCGATAGTTCTTTATCTATTGCCGAAACTGCCGAACACGCCCGCCTTTTTTTTATAAACTAGTAGGGTGCTAAGCATTGCTATCCTTTCGTTGTGCGCGCTGCCCCAAGAACCTATTGAGCCAGCGCCAGTGGCGGCTAGTGAGCAGCAACTTTCTGTGCTGATAGGGAAGGCTACTAGCGATGAGGCGGCCTCTGAATTGCGGCAACAGCTGCGTGCGCTTGGTGCCGAATGGCCGGTGCTGCCCTCGCGATTGCTTGAGGCGACTTTGTTGTCGCAACCAGAGAATAATCTTAAAATAACGGCTGCCATTCGCCTCGCCGGAGAATTAGGCTCGACAGATGACCACTTGTTACGCAGATTGTCCGCGCTACTTGATTCTCGCCAATTTGCCGCGGTTTCTCGCTCAGCATTATCCATAATTTGTGGACGCGAATTTGTTAACGGCGATGCCTTTGACTCTTGGTATGAAAAGGCTCAGGGACAAGGGCGTGAGGTATGGCTCGAAAATGTTTTGCAGCAGCAGTGGCAGCAACAAGAACAACTTTGGCGTCAGCGTCTCATTCAGTCACCATCCGTTGCGGTGATTACTTTCGCGA
>JAQWRF010000042.1 GCA_029243845.1 Planctomycetota bacterium
GCTAGCTGTTAGCCGCGATGGTGGAGTTACTTTCCGCGCTTCAGCTGACGTGTCACAAGGCGCTTCAACTGGAGACGCTGACTACACAGAAATAGCATTGGATACTGTTTACGATAACTTTATTGTTGGTAGTGTTGAAGATCGCACAGGTCAAAACCAAATGTACGTAGGCGGTTCGCGAGCAGGACTTATTGAGCCTGTGGTTGACGCAACAGCCCACACCATTCAAGTCAATGTTTCAGGAGTTGGCATTCAGGGAACTCCGTCAAGGGTGCAAATATTTGCCTCAGGCAGCATGGGAGTTGGCGGCGCCATGGTCCCTGATGGTCGTGATACGATGATGATGGTAGATCCAGTTCTTCTAATCAGTAAATCATTTGCGCCATTTAGTGTCACAATTGACGCAAATGGCAACGGTTCAACCCCAACGCTTTCAACGCCTGCGGGCTACCATGGCGCGACATTGCAATTTGCTGGTTTGGAAATTGTGGGCGGAGGTGTGTTTGGCACACTCATGGAGCCAGTCGCTGTCACTCTGTAATTAGAGCTTAGCGATATTCTTAGAACGCCTCTTAGGTGCTACCTAAGGGGCGTTCTTCTATTTTTTAATGTTATTTTGCCCCCCAATCAGTTATTTAAGCTATGCTGTGTACATGAAGATTCTCACTTTTCTCCTCCCCTTTTTCTTTGTTTGCACAGCCGTGCAAGCGCAAAACACACACACTGTTGACGTGACAGGCATCGCCTTTTCTCCGGCTCATCTGGACGTAACTGTTGGCGATACCGTTGATTTCGTGTGGGGCAGTGGCGTGCATAACGTTCGCGCTCTCTCGGGGGCATTCGACTCTGGCTCACCGGTAGCTGGCCCATTTACTTTTTCTGTTAAGTTCGATCAACAGTTCTTGAACGATAACCCTTTCTCGAATAACTTTTATAAGTATCAGTGCGACATTCATATCGCGATAGGCATGGCTGGATCAATAAAAGTACTTACTCCAGGTGTTCCTGTTCTAGATCTGGCGCCTGATTTACCTTCAGCTGGCTCACCGTTAACATTTCATGTCTGGGATGCTTCGCCAAACTCTACAGTGATGTTGGGCTACTCAATGACTGGCGGCGGCCCTTTTAACTCTCCTTTCGGTTTAGCTTTGCTTACTCCTCCTGTAAAGCTAGTCTCGTCAATGAATGCAGATTCTGCGGGCCATGCGAGTTTGTCAGTAACTGTTCCAGCGTCAATGCAAGGCCGCTCTATTTGGTTTCAAGCTTTAGACCGCACCGCGACTGTTTTTAGTAACGGCGTGTTCTCGGTTTTTAACTAAAGATTTAAGCGAGTTAAAAAACTTTGCTTGCCTCGGCATCTTCATTACCGGAGATGCCGAGTTCTGTTTGTAGCATCTGGCTTAGCATTAATAACTGCGGCCCAACAACTTCGCTGTAATCGGTAGCCTTTTCGGGCTTTTCGAAATCGAAATGACCTGGATCGATGTCGCTTAAATCAATGTTTTGATAGCTACTTGTTGCGTTTATGCTCAAACTAGTGTCGCTAAACCCTCGCCAACTACTAAATGGGGCAAGCAGGTCTTCCTCGGTATACCCATCAGACCAGCCAAAGTTGTCAGGAATAAGGCTAAACAGGTGAGCCACTCGCGTGGTCAGCTCTGGCACTGGAGGCGTGCTAAGGGTTCCGTTGTAGCCAACGGGGATTAGAGTACCATTGTCAGCGCGAATTATTTCGTATTCGCTGCTTGTGTCGAAGATGGCAAAGATGGCTGGCAGGATGAGCTCTAGCTGCTCGTCACTAAGCGCCAGGCATAACCTAGCATAGTCAGGTATCACGGCATCGCTGTCGTAGAACAGGCCTAGTAATTCGTCCCGGTCTACTTGCGATAATATGTTTTTAACCACGGCAAACATTTGGTTGGCAACATCGGTTGTGTAGAAGTAGTGATTACCTTCGACCCGATCTAACTTGAGGCTAAGCTCCTCCATCATTGCCTTGGATAGCAAGGCTTGGAGGAGCTCTTCATCCGTGGCCCCTAACATTTGGTCACCGAAGAAATCGATGAGAGGTATTTGGCTTAGCATCGATGCCCACATTCCCTTGATGCTAGAGTAAATGTCGGCATTGAGGAAGGCGTGCTCTGTTAGCTGTTCGTCTTTATCTAATTCTGGCAGGGATA
>JAQWRF010000062.1 GCA_029243845.1 Planctomycetota bacterium
CCAGAAAAGCTAAGTTTGCGTTTGCAAATAGGCAGATAAATAAAAGAATAATATCATGGGTAAGAAAATTTTAACATTATTGCTTTGGGGCTTGGCTGCCGTCTTCATTATGCAAACTTGTTTCCCGTCAGATGGCGTTGGGTCCGGCGACTCTACTATCCAAAAGCGTTCATGGTTTGAATCGTTTGAAACGCCTCCGCCATCAGAATACCCACTGATTCTTGAAAACGAATTCGTGTATAGCGAGTGGTCTGCACTGGGCGCGAGTTGCGGTACTGTTTATCTTAAAAACTACAACGAGAATCTGCATCAAGCCAACGCAACAGAGCATGGCATGAAGATATTTGATTCGAAGTGGTCAGATGGCAATGTTCCAACAAGTGGCGTGGCCGACGATTCCATTTATTACCGCCGCCGCGACGCCTTCCGCCTTATTGAATCGTCGAGCCAAGGTTTGGTTACAAAAACAGACCCCGAAACCAATGCGCGCCCGAATCTCGACTCGGTCACCTGGGATGTCGCCATCATCGACAACGGTTTATTGTTTAGCTACACTTCTGACAACGGGGTTGATCTCACTAAGAAAGTGGTATTAGGTTATGACTATCACTTCGACGCGACTATTGGTGCGACATTCCACGAGCAAGCATTGCTTGGCCAGGCAGTAGAGCTCGAAATCGGAACTGGCGGTGGCTTGTATATCGAGGACGATGACTTTTACCCTAACCCTTACATCGGGGTTGCTGTGCTCGATCATGGCTTTCTCGACGACATGGACTTCGAGAACCCCGACGGCGATTTAGATGGTATCTCGCGCGACGTCACCAGCAGCTGGAAGGCACCTAATATCCCTTTTGTTGTTGAAGGTTCTAAATATTTCATCTCAGGAATTCGTGCCACAGGAAAAAATGGATTTCAGGGGGCAAAGTACGAAACTCTGATTGATCAAGGCCATCCCGACTTCGCCGATATAGCTGGCGCAACGTTGAATCCAGAGGCGGCTTATTGGTTGCGCGCTTCTGTTAATGGTTCCTTCTCGCTTCAACCACAGATGTTGAATTCAACCGACACCATTGATCTGCAATGGTACATCGGTCCTAAAGATAGCGATATCCTTAATGAAGAAGCTTACGGCAACATGTCTGAGTTGATTATCTATGCCGACTACGAGCGGAGTTTTTTCTACCGAATTTTCTTCACGTCATCTGTCGCCCCAGCTATTTTGTGGCTACTGAAAATGTTCTACGGCTTGGTTGGTAATTATGGTATTGCGATTATCTTGCTAACTATTGTGGTGAAGGCAGCGGTGTTCCCAATTATGCGCACCTCGCAAATCAAGATGGCCACTTACCAGGCCAAAATGGCTGTCGTAAAGCCACAGCTTGATGCGATTAATAAAAAATACGCAGACGATCCGCAAAATAAAAACAAGGCCACGATGGAGATATACAAGAAGCATCGTTTGTCGCCGCCCATTGGCGGCTGCTTGCCGATGTTCTTGCAAATGCCAATATTCATCGGTCTGTTTCAAGCGTTACGTTCTTCGATAATGTTGCGCCACGAATCCTTTTTCGGCTGGATTGACGATTTGTCACAACCCGATGCCTTCATCGATTTCGGAGGCCCCATTGCAGACTTCCCATTGCTGAGTAGCATGACCACCCTGAATATTTTGCCCATTATCATGGTGGTGTTATGGGTTTTCCATCAGCGCTTAATGCCAAAACCTGCCGACCCACAACAAGCGCAGATGCAAAAGATGATGGCAATGATGCCGATTCTTTTCGGTTTTATTCTTTACAACTACGCCTCTGGTTTATCGTTGTACATGATCGTGTCATCAGCAATCGGCATCTTCGAGCAAAAAGTCATTCGCAAGTATTGGCCAGTGCCAACGGCCGACGAAATAAATAAAGGCAAAATAGCTCATAAGTGAAGCACTCAATTTACGCCGTTGCGACGCCAATGATTCCTGCCGAGCGCGGGGTGATACGCTGCAGCGGCGTGACTCTTTTTGATGATCTCGGTCGGTGGTTTAAGCATTACGCAAATGGTTTTAAACTACAAGCAGAGCGCTCTATTCAGTCCTTTAGCTGTAAGCTTTATTCTGATTTAGACATTGATGTCTCGGCAATGGTGTTCTGTGGTCCGCACTCAGCCACCGGTGAAGACGTCGTAGAGTTCCACCTGCCCGGTAATCCTGTTTTGCTGCAGCGCCTCGAGCAAAGTTTGGCGGAATTTAATTTGCTACCTGCTGAACCCGGTGAATTTACGCGTCGCGCTTTTCTGAATGGTCGTCTAGATTTGAGTCAGGCAGAAGCTGTCTTAGAATTAGTGCAATCGCGTTCCGTAGAATCTGCTCGCGCAGCTAGCCAGCTGTTAAGTGGTGGCTTAGGGAAGCAAATGGCTGATGTTCGCGAAGCGCTAATGGCTTCGTTAGTCGAGCTCGAAGCAGGCTTAGATTTCGAAGAGGGCGATTCGCAAGATCTGCGGCCATCCGAAGTTATTGGTTATGTGCGCCAAGCGCAACAGATGCTGCAAGAAGCCACAGTCGGTCAACAAACGCGCGCGGTAGCAAGTAACTCGCGTTTCGGTTGCTTGTTACTCGGACCTCCCAACGCGGGCAAAACAAGTTTATTCTCAAAACTGACCGCAACTCCCAGCTTGATTTCATCGCAGGCAGGTACCACCCGCGATTATCGACGTGCGGTATGGCAGACTCCAGAAATGGATGTCGAACTCGACCTGATTGATTTTCCAGGTGTCGGTGGTGATGCTGTCGATCAACGTGATGCACTTGCTAGAGAGTTGGTGGCCGATTTTGATCAAGCAGATTTGTGCTTGCTATGTTTACATCCGCACACGGCTATCGAAGATCTACCCGCGCATTTGCCAAGCATGCCGGTGCTGGTCGTTTTCACGCACGGTGATCTGGGGCTTCAAGTTAGCAATGACCTTGCGCGCGAGTTAAATAACCGCCTTGGCGAGATGAATTCCGTTTTGGTGAGCAGCGAAGATGGATTAAGCACGATATCCGCAACGTTGTGTGCTGCGATTACGCCATACTTTGACGCTGCGGAAAAGGTGGTTGCCCAGCGCATTCGTAACAGCGAGCGTTACCACCATGCGCTAGCAACGGCATCGGCGGCGGTGGCGGTGGCAGAGCAGTGGCTCGAGTCCGGAGGGCAGCAAGATTTGGTCGCGGCAGAAATCCATCACGCTTTGTCGGCTTTGGCTGAATTGGTCGGTGAAATGACCCCGGATGACCTTCTAGACCGACTGTTTTCGGCATTTTGCGTGGGTAAATAGCAAAAATTAGTAGAAACTGGCTTTGTTTATATTAGAATACCACTAAGTCTTGTGGTCTCGCGAGCTTATCACCGAGGGATACACAAGTCTTGGTGGTTCACATCTTTAACCTATAAACCAAAATGCGTTGCCCATACTGTAAATCTGATAAAGATCGCGTAATCGACTCGCGTTCTGCTGCGGACGGCTACTCCATCCGCAGGCGCCGCGAGTGTGACCAATGCTCACGTCGTTTTACCACTTATGAGCGCATGGAAGAAACTCCGCTGCGCGTTGTGAAAAAAGATGGCTCCCGCGTTCCTTTCGACCGTAATCAGATTTATAAAGGTATGCTCCGGGCTTGCGAGAAACGCCCCGTATCGATGGAAGACCTAGATAACGTCACTGCCGGCATCGAGCGTAATTTGTCCGAGATGTTCGATCGCGAAGTGGGTAGTAAATACATTGGTCAGCTGGTGATGGACGAGTTGAAGAAACTCGACCAAGTGGCTTATGTGCGCTTCGCCTCAGTATACCGCGAATTCAAAGACGTTGAACAATTCGTTCACGAGCTTAAGCCGTTATTACTAAACAACAGTGGCCATAAGTCGTAACCTGCGCCGAGTGCGTAAGCGTGATGGTAACGACGAAAGTTTTGACATCATGAAGCTAGCTGACTCTGTGTCAGCGGCTCTTGTTGGCGTTGGTGCAAATTTCAAACTTGCCTTGCAGTTCTCAGAGACCATTCAAGTGCGCCTTGCTGAAAGTGACGATGTCGTCACCACTGTGCAACTTGCCGAGACTTGTAGCGAAGTTTTGCGCGAATACGATCAGGGCGAAGCCGCCACTGCTTTCATGCAGTATCGCTCCGAAGAGGTGCAGGCTGTTGCCGATTTGCGCATCATCGATACCAACGAAGACCTCAGTCACTTCGACCGTCAGCGCTTGGCGTTGTCGTTTGTGCGTGATCAATACATCGAGTCGAGTGTCGCGCGTATGGTGGCCAGGCGTGTTGAGCGTCGCTTAAGCTTCTTGGGTTATATTCGCATTTCAACCGATTTGATTTCCAGTTTGTCCGATGTCGAAAGTCACAGTTTGGGTATGCGCAGTATTTCAGGTAAGTCAACCTTGCTTGGCGTCGACCGTAGTTCGCTAAACGCGTGGTTAGGTGGGGCATGTCTCCCTAGCCAAGGACGGTGTGGTGCTTTGCCGCAATTAGGCCCTGACTCTCAGGATTTGCGCCCGCTCATTGGTGAAGAAGTTTTATCGCGCTTTGCTCTCGAAGATGTGCTGAACACTGCTCATGTTAACGCCTGGAAAGACGGCGAGTTTGATCTTTATGCCCTTGGCGATTGGTTGCGCCCAGCTCGCATGTGGTTGCACCCACAAGTCGGTGAAAACGAGCAGCAGTTTTTCAAGCGCGTAGCCAACACGCGCTCCCAAGCACACGAGCTGCAAATTTTTGTGCCACGCTCGTTGCCTGTTAGTGATTTGGCTGTTCAGCTGCCGCAGTGGTTGCAAAGCCCGGCATGTCGCTTACGCTTTTCGACTTCAAATGGCGAGCTGGCTCAGCGGTGGGCTGAAAATGATATCTGGCATTCCATGCCTGTCTCAAGCTTTATGCGCCTGAGTGAGCGAGATGCGCAAGCTTTAGTTGACTTGGAGCACACCGTGGTGCAGTGGCAACCGCCACGCCCAATGCCAAATGAAGCGGATCAGAGCTGTCGAACTTTGCACCGTGG
>JAQWRF010000071.1 GCA_029243845.1 Planctomycetota bacterium
TCATTGCTGCGTGCCATAACTGCGGGCTTTGCGAACTCGCTACATTGATGTCACCAACGACTCCACACAAATCTGTTTGGGCATCAATGCCATTAAAAAAGCGCTGAGTCGCTGTTGGTAAATCAAACTGGCCCACTGCTGTTTGCAGCAGTGGCAAAGAAACATACATAAAGGGCGCATCATTCAACAACGAGACGATACGCGAAAACTGCGCTGCAGCACCTTGAGCGAAGCATAAATCAATATCGGCATAGAGCTCGAAATCTTCGACGTAATCGCACCATTGCACCATTTTGCATAAATCATGTGGGCGCCTAACGGCAGATAATGTGTCAGCGATATCCGCTAAATCATATTTAGTTTGTGCATCATGCGCATGCCACGAATGAATGACACGGAAGCGCTGCAGGCTTGCAGGCAATGCGCTATCGATCGGCCAGTCTACATAAAGACGCTCGCTTGGCTCGACATCGTAATCTGCTTGAGGAGCAGCGCGATTACACAAAATGAAATTGAAATTGGTGTAGCCTTCGACGATTGCATTCAAGCGCAAGCCTATTGGAGCATTATCAAGGCGCAACTCAATCACCGCGACAACGCCGTTTAAAGCATCTAGCTGATTCCGCAAAGAATCTTCGTTTTCAACAAAAACCGATAGCGCCAACTGCGATGCTAACCGCGTTTTCTCGAAACTAGGCGTCGCGGCGCTCATCAACTAATGCTTGTAAGTTAAGCAGCAAGCCAGCGTAGCGTTGTTGTTGCTGTTCGGTAAGCGACTGCATGTGTTGCGCGATGGTGTTAGCGTCGCCACGCGCCACCGGCCCAGTCAAGGAGCTTAGTGGGTCATCGCAACTCGCAGCCGCAACAGCCTTGGCGGCCATTTGCGCGACCACTTCGGCACTATTTTCGCCTAGCGCCGGAACCAACAATTCGTTTGCCCAAGCCATTAAACCCGTAAGGTGGTTGCTCACTAGAGATAAAGCCAAATGGTATTGGCGGCGGTCCACTTCGGGATTAAGAGTAATCATTTTTGCCCCCCATAACGCGACTAACGCGGATGCCTTGCCATGCGCCGATTGACTTGCGCTGCAACTAACGTAGCTTTGCTTAAGAAGTTCGACATCGGTGCTAGCATCAACAAATTGCATCATCGGATGCAAAGCTGCCACCTGCGCACCCGCATCGGCGATGGGCTGCAATATTTCCAAACCATGCACCCCACTGACATGAACTACGAATTTATCTTGGCAGTTATTGCTAGTCGAGAAATCGGCAATCGCATCGGCCAGCTTGTCGTCCGGCACAGCGAAAATCACAGTACTTGCAGACTCGCACAAATCATCGTGTGCGTTTTTGTGTGCCAAGGACAGCGCGCTGCCAACCCGCCCTAATCCGATAATGCGAACTTTTGCCATTAAAAACTTTTCGCCGCTGAAAGAACTGGGCCAGGGATAACTTGCGAGACAATTACGTTTTTGCAGAGATGATTAACGCTTAAAGCGCAATCGTTTGCTTTATCCTGCTCACTGAAAGCTGCGAACATTGTTGAGCCGCTGCCACTCATGCAGAAGTTCGCAATCTGCGACAATTGAGCTGCAAATTCATTGAGCAGGGGCTCGACCGCAAGAGCTGGCTCGAATAATTGATTCGGCCCCGGATTTGCGCGCACCTTGGCTTCGATAACCTGCGCACCCGTAAAGTCTGGCGCATTGAGCTCAGCAAAAACCTCTGGTGTTCCAATACGGAATTCGGGGATGGCGAGCACCAGCCATTGTGCTGGTAACTTAATATCAGAAACAAAGATGTCGCCGCGTCCGGCCATGAGAGCTGGACTATTGCTTTGCAAGAAAAACGGCACATCGGCGCCAAGCAAACTTGCGATATGATCAATTGCCGAATCAGGCAAACGGTGGCTAGCGTGGTCTTGCAACAACATCAGCGCGGCCGCTGCATCGGACGATGCCCCACCGAGACCTGCTTGCGCCGGAATGTTTTTTTCGACGCTCCAAGCTATTGGAGGCGCGACCCCTCCACTTTCACGCCATATTTTTTCAGCACGCATAATCAAGTTACTCGGATCGAGCGGGAAATGCTTGCCATGTGGTGACGCCGACAGCAACTGGATGCAAGATTTTGGAGCCCCAGGCATCACTTCGGCAATGACTCTATCACACAAATCTAAAGCAACAAAACAGCTTAACAGTTCATGGAAACCATCACTGCGTCGACCCACCACTTGCAAATGCCAATTTACTTTTGCCGGCGCGTCGATATACAAAGAAGAAGAAGCCATTATGAAACGAGCGACATGTTGTCCAGAAGGTGAACCCCACCGACCTCAGCCGCGATGATAACACGCGAGCCGCAGTCAACTTCGGCATTTAATTCAGCAAAAGTTTTGTCATTAACCACTGCGCAATAAGCGATCTTGATGTCGCCGCCATTCAAAACTTCATGAATCGTGTTCAGCAGGTTTTGAGCCTGGCGCTCACCTGCTGCGAAATCTTCAGAAGCGCGAATCAAAGCCTGATGCAAGCGCAAGGCATCATTACGTGCAGCGTCAGACAAATGTACATTACGGCTCGAAAAAGCCAAACCGTCGGCATCGCGAATTAAATCGCAACCGACTACTTTCACAGGCATCTCTAATTTCTCTACCATCAGTCGCGCCAAGCACAGTTGCTGAGCATCTTTTTCACCGAAGTAAACGTGACTCGGACTTACCTGTTGTAGCAAGCGATGAACCACCGTAAGCATGCCATCAAAATGACCTGGACGTGCTGCGCCTTCGAAGCTATCGCCGGCACTACCTGCAGACAGTTGCTGCACGTCATTACCTTCAGGATAAACATCGGCATATTGCGGGAGGTAAACCGCATCGACATTCAACTTCTCTAGCAGTGCAATGTCGGCAACAAGAGTTTGAGGATATTTTCGCAAGTCATCCGCCTTGTTGAACTGTAAAGGATTAACAAAAATAGAAACTATTACGCATCCGTTCTCTTGCTTCGCGCGCTCAACCAGCGAGGCGTGTCCGGCATGCAAAGCCCCCATAGTAGGCACCAAGCCCACATCGCTACCACGGGCAAACGCGGATAGCTGCTGACTAGATGTTAGCTGTTGCATTAGCGCAGTACTCTGGCAAAAATTCCGCGAGCGGACGCATCACGAACTCGCGTTGATGCATGCGCGGATGTGGGACTGTAAGTGCATCGCTAGTGTGACTCTCGTCGCCGAAGAGCAAGATGTCAACATCGATGGTGCGTGGATGGTTTTTCCCGAGGCGCTGTCGCTTTAACTGTCGTTCAATAATCTGCACTTGCTCTAAAAGATGAATCGCGCTAACAGAACAGTGACACTCGACAACCGCGTTCAAGTAATCACCCTGCTGTGGCCCACCGACCGGCGCTGTTTCGATTATCTGACTGAGACGTACATGGCTTAAGCAATCTAGAGCTTGCAAAGCATCGACCGCCTTAAGTAGATTCAGTTTACGGTCTCCGAGATTGGAGCCCATCCCTAGATAAACAACCGTCATTAAGCAATACGCCGCGAAGGCAAAAACTGAGTGATAATCGGCACCAGCGTATAGCAGCATGAGAATAGAAACAGGCAAGCCTCGGGCTCGAGACACATAAAGCCAAACATGAAAATGAATTTTGCCAAAGTGGCTACCGGCCTGTCAGAGCGCGTCATCCATGCAAAGAAGTGTGGGAACGGCACGCGCGATACCATTAACACTCCCATCAGAACTAACATTAGCGGCATCGTATAAAGCATGATTTCTTGAATCCTTAAAACGAGATCACTGCTCACATCGAAAAACTTTATCTCGCCAATGCCAAAGAAAAGTAAAACCATAGAAATGGGCATGCCCGCAGCGCCTGGTGATGGCAAACCGACAAAGCGTACGTTTTCTTTTCGCAAGTCATCTTCTTCGTGATCGACATTAAAGCGTGCAAGACGCAACACTGCACAAGCCGAATAAACGATAGGCGCTACCATCAGTAATCGTGGGTGTAAATTTAATGCAAATTGCCCGGTCACCACGGTGAAATAGTGCCACATGCTAAACACCAAAATGCCAGGTGCCACGCCAAAAGTAACCGCATCGGCCAACGAATCAAGCTGAGCGCCTAATGGGCTAGCTGTACCCGTCATGCGCGCTATCTTGCCGTCTACGCCGTCGAGAAATTCGGCGAGTACTAGCCACCAAGCTGCAGCGAAGAATCTGCTTGGGTCTTTTTCGACGATACCGACGATACATAACAGTATCGCTGCCACGCCACATGCCAGATTGCCAAGGGTTACCAGGTTTTGCGGAGCCAAAACTTGAGAAGAACTAGAGTGCATTTTCACAGATAATATTCTATCCTAGTGCGCATCAATTCGTAATACCTAACATGACATCAATAATCTCTCGTTTTCTTCTCATTAGTAGCCTTGGTGCTGCACTGTGTCTACCACTCAACGCGCAACTAAGCGAATCTCTCACTGGCCTACCGGCCAGCGACGCGGTTGTCGATGCCATCTACGCCATCGACGACGCCGACTTGCAAGTCATGAACGTGCTCGACGAGCTGTCGAATGGCATTGGGGCACGCTTGACCTCTTCGAAGAACTTGACGGAGGCATGTCATTGGGCTCAGAACAAATTCGCGTCATTCGGCCTTAGCAACTCGCGCCTAGAAGAATGGGGAAGCTTCCCCGTTGGCTTTGACCGGCGCTTAAGCGTGGGTGCCATGACTTCACCCTACAAACTCGAGTTGTCGTTTAACACCAATTCATGGACGCCAGGCACAGCCGGGCAAGTAGCCGGACCTGCTATTGCTGCTCCACAAACCGAAGAAGAGCTTGCTGCCTTGTCTGGCAAACTAAACAACGCTTGGATTTTGTCTTCAACCAATAAATACGCCCCACGCTTCTCAGACCTCGAGGGAAATAGCTTACGCGATCGCTTCGGAGCCATGTGCATTGCCGAAGGTTACGCCGGCGTCATAAAGCCATGTAGTAAGTCGGGTTTATTGTTAACGCGCGGTCGCTACAAGATTGACCCAAATGATTTGCCAAGTGAAGTGAACATTACTTTGCTACGCGAACAGTTCGCTGATATCTTTCAGCTAGCTAAAGATGGCGCCGACGTGCAGCTTGAATTTGATATTGAGCAAACCTTTACAGCTGGGCCTATACCGCTGTACAACGTACTCGCCGAAATACCCGGAACCGACCTAGCCAATGAAATCGTTATCGTAGGTGGCCACATAGATTCATGGGATGGCGCGCGCGGTGCACAAGATAATGGTACGGGTACATCAACCACTTTAGAGGCTGCACGCATCCTCAAGAAAGCGATCGATGAATTAGGTGTGCAACCACGCCGCACGATTCGCTTTATGCTGTGGTCGGGCGAAGAACAAGGTTTGCTTGGCTCACGCGCCTACATTGAGCAGCATCCTGCCGAAAATGAAGTCATTTCTGCAGTTTTAGTGCATGATGGCGGTACCAACACCTGCTCTGGTATTCAAGCGACACCCGAATTAAAGCCTTTGTTTGAAGAAGCCTTTGGCCCAGTGATAGAGCATACTGCAAATAACGAAGACAAAGATTTGCGCTTCCGCTTAGTACCCGTAAAGCGTTTACCGCAAGGCGTTGGCTCGGACCACGACTCCTATTTAAGAGTTGGTGTACCCGGCTTCTTCTGGGAGCAAAATGGTAATGCAAGCTACACTTACATCCATCATACTCAACATGACACTATCGACGAAGTCGTACCTGAATATCAATTGGCTTCGGTGCGCGTGATTGCATCCGGTGCGTGGCGCATCGCAAACATGAATCAGGCCTTGCCACGTGAAGCTCCAGACAATTCGAGAGCAAATCGTGGCCCTAGGCGCCATTCTTTAGGTGTTTTCCTTGGCGATGCCATGACCATTGACGAACTCGTCAAGGGTGGTCTAGCCGAACAAGCTGGCATGAAAGCCGGTGATGTACTCATTAGCGTTGCTGGCGTGAAAACAGAAGACTTTCAAAGCCTACGAAAGGTTTTAGCTAGTGGCGAACAACAACGCGTTGTTGTTTGGTCGCATGGTGGCAAGCAAATGGCAGCCATTTTTGACTGGGACAGATCTGAAGTTGAAGTGATAAAAGCTAATTAAGAGCCCGGCGCTGCATGGCCAGTAAACTCGACGTACTTCTTGTAGCCGCCATGGTAGGTCTTCGCGCTACCGCCATCGATTTCTAAAACATTAGTTGCGAGTGCTTCCAAGAAGTGGCGGTCGTGACTAACAAAGATAATAGTGCCTTCGTATTTCGCCAGGGCCTCAAGCAATGTCTGCTTAGATTCTATATCAAGGTGGTTGGTAGGTTCGTCTAGAATAAGTACATTAGGTGGCTTAAAAAGCATTCTAGCCAAAACAAGTCGTGCTTTTTCACCACCTGACAAAACGCGGGTCACCTTATCCATGTCGTTCGGATCAAACCCGAAACATGCTAAACAAGTGCGCAAAGTACCGATACTTTCACCAGGAAATTCACTGGCCATGGTATCGAATACCGTCTCCTTTGGATGCAACAACTCCGTGGTGTGCTGCGCGAAATAACCGATTCGCTGTGAAGCACCTAATTTACAGATGCCACTGTCGGCCACAAGATCGCCCATCATTATTTTTAGCAGTGTCGACTTACCGGCACCGTTTACTCCCAAGAATGCCCAACGTTCGAGACGGCGAACATGCAAATCTAAATTTGAGTAAACCGTCAGGTCACCAAAACTTTTGCTAATTCCTTCGGCAACAAAAATGTCATTGCCCGAGCGCGGTGGAGCCGGAATGTTGAACACTAACTTTTGACGACGTGAGCGTGGTGGCTCGATGATATCTAACTTATCGAGACGCTTTAAACGCGACTGAGCTTGCGACGAAGAGTGCGCTTTAGCTCGGAAAGAGTCGATCCATTTTAATTCGCGTTCGACGTGAGCTTGCTGACGCACGAAAGCGGCCTGACGTTGTGCATCTTCGAGCTCGCGCTGGGCCAGGTAAAAGTCGTAGTCACCAGGAAAAACGCGTAACTTGCCTTGGTCGATTTCGACGATTTTGTCGACTACCCGGTTCATGAACTCGTGGTCGTGACAAGTCATGACTACGGTGCCCTTGTAGTCACGAATAAAACCTTCGAGCCACAGGATTGATTCGATATCAAGGTGGTTAGTCGGCTCGTCGAGAAGTAGCAAATCAGGGAGTTGAATCAAGATGCCAGCTAGTGCCACGCGCATTTTCCATCCACCGGATAAAACGCCGACTTCGCCACTCATGCGATCTTCGCTAAAGCCAAGCCCAGAAAGGACTTCGCGCGCTCGTGCTTCGACATCGTAGCCGCCTAATATCTGAAATTCGTCTTGAACTTTGGCGTATTTGACCATGATTCGATCAAGATCATCGAACTTCTCGGGGTCGGCTAAATCCTCTTCTAGCCCGGCTAAGATCACCCGCAGCTCGGCAACACGCCCAGCGCAACGCACGGCTTGTTCTACCGGACTACAACCGCTCATTTCGCCTACTTTTTGGTTAAAGTATCCGATGGTGGTACCACCTGGGATAGAGACCACTCCGGCCTCTTCGACCTCTTGGCCAGTGAGCAAACGGAAAAGCGTGGTTTTGCCAGAACCGTTGGGCCCAATGAGGCCAACAGTCCAGCCATTATCGACCTTCAACGAGGCTTCGTCGAAGATGATTTGTGAGCCGTAGCGATAATCTATGTCGGTCAAACTAAACATTCAGGCATAGTGTAACATCAGGGCGTCGAAGTTAAGATATAAGCCCTGTATAAAAGGCATATAACCATGAGCGAAATCATCCGAGTACACAGTCGTCAAATACTTGACTCCCGCGGCAATCCAACCCTAGAAGTTGAAGTCGATTTATCTACAGGCGCAACCGGTCGCGCAGCAGTGCCATCCGGCGCTTCAACGGGCATCCACGAAGCGGTTGAACTGCGTGATGGCGATGCAGCCTACGGCGGGAAAAGCGTCCACCAGGCGGTGGCAAACGTCAACGATATCCTCGCTATGCCCCTTATTGGCATGTGCGCGGACGAGCAAGAAGAAATCGACCGTGCCTTGATTGAGCTTGATGGCTCCGAGAACAAAAGTGCTTTGGGCGCCAATGCACTGCTAGGCGTTTCGTTGGCCGTGGCTCATGCCGCCTCTGACGATGCTGGCCTACCGCTGTTCCGCTACCTTGGTGGAGCCGGTGCAAATCGTTTGCCCGTGCCAATGATGAACGTATTAAACGGTGGCGAACATGCGGATAATAACGTCGATGTTCAAGAATTTATGATTCAGCCATGGGGCGCTCCTGACTTCAGCGAAGCGGTACGTTGGTGTACCGAGACCTACCATTCACTCAAGTCTCTTTGCCGCGATCAAGGTCTTTCAACTGCTATCGGTGACGAAGGCGGATTCGCGCCAAACCTTAACTCAAACATAGCGGCGATAGATTTGCTGATTCAAGCAATCGAAGACACCGGCCTGAAAGCGGGTCCTAAGCAGATGGCCATTGCACTCGATGTGGCTGCTTCTGAGATTCACAACGATGGCGTTTACACCTTCGAAGGAAAGCCCCATTCGTCTGACGAGATGGTTGAAATGTACAAGTCGTGGTGTTCGCAGCACCCTATCGTGTCCATCGAAGACGCACTTGACGAAGATGACTGGGATGGCTGGCGCACTTTAACTGACGAGCTAGGTGATGACATCCAACTTGTTGGTGACGATTTGTTTGTGACTAACCCTAAGCGTTTATTGCGCGGTATTGATGGTGGTCAAGCAAATTCAATTTTGATTAAAGTAAATCAAATAGGTACTTTGACTGAGACCTTACACGCGATTGATGTCGCATACGAGGCTGGCTTTACCGCGGTTATTTCTCACCGCTCTGGCGAGACCGAAGATACCACGATTGCCGACTTGGCAGTAGCCGTAGGTGCCGGACAAATCAAAACTGGCGCTCCGTGTCGCTCTGACCGTGTCGCTAAATACAATCAACTGCTGCGCATTGAAGAATGGCTCGGCAGCTCTGCGCGTTATGGCAACGCGATGCCACTGTAATTGAAGTGACCTCAAAGAAAATCCGGAAGAAGGCATTGTTCACCGATGGTGTTCTTTGGTTAATAACCATCCTCGCCGGAATCATGTTCTTGTTACCTAAGGCTGTAAGCCTTATTCAGACACGTGAAAAAGAAAAAATTGAGGCGCGTCAGGCCGAATCGGCAGAGCAGAGCCTCAAAGAATCGCAAATCAAGGTCGAATACCTGGGTAGCGACCCCGATGCTCTGAAAAAGATTAGCGAACAAAGAGCACTCTCCGACCGTAAGCAAAATAATGAATGACATCCCCAATTCTCAGCAGCAGGCTGCAGCCAAGTATGCGCAGGCCTATCAAGATTTAAGAGCCCAAATCGCGCGCGTGATTGTTGGCCAAGACGAGGTTGTCGAGCAGCTCTGCATTGCGGTGGCTGCACAGGGCCATGCAATATTAGTTGGCGTACCTGGCTTGGCGAAAACGTTACTAGTGAGCAGTTTCGCCCAAGCGGTCGACCTCGACTTCAATCGCATTCAATTTACACCCGACTTGATGCCTGCAGATATCACTGGCGCCGAGGTGCTGCATTCTGACGTTCGCACCGGCGAACGTAGCTTCAGGTTTATGCACGGGCCATTGTTTAGTAATATTGTGCTAGCCGACGAGATCAACCGTACACCGCCAAAGACTCAAGCAGCGCTACTTGAAGCAATGCAAGAACGTCAAGTCACAGCTGGTGGCAAGACTATGATTTTGCCAAAACCGTTTTTCGTATTGGCCACGCAGAATCCTATTGAGCAAGAAGGCACTTACCCACTTCCTGAAGCAGCGCTCGATCGCTTTTTGTTTTTTATTAAAGTCGATTACCCGAGCGCCGACGAAGAGGCCGATATCTTGCGCCGCACCACTGGCGAAGTGAATGCTGAAATCGAAAAGGTTCTAAGCGGTGACGATCTGATTGAATTACAAGAGCTGGTAAGAAGCATTCCTGTTGCAGATAGTGTTCTTGATTATGCGGTTGCACTCACTCGCAACAGCCGTCCTGGTGACGAGGCCCCTGATTTCATCAACACCAATGTCACCTGGGGAGCAGGTCCGCGTGCGGCGCAATCATTGGTAATGGCTGCGAAAGCGAAGGCCTTGCTGAACGGTAAAAGCCATGCGAGTATCGCCGATATTCAAGCCGTTGCGAAACCGGCACTGCGACACCGTGTGGCACTAAATTTTGCCGCTGAGTCAGAGGGGCTAAACTCGGATAGCATCATCCAGCAACTCATAGAATTTACCGCTGAGCATGCAACCCGTTTCGATGGCTAGGCAGAGTCCATCGCACGACACAAAATTGCTCGAGCGATTGAAGCGCCTGCAATTGCGCGCGCAAGTTGCCGTTGATGGCATCCAAAAGGGAATGCATCGCTCGTCGCTGCGTGGTGTCAGCACTACTTTTGCTCAACACCGCGAGTATGTGGCTGGCGACGATGTCCGCCACCTTGATTGGCGGATTATGGCGCGCAGCGATCGCAATGTTCTGCGCGAGTTCGAAGAAGAGACTGATTTGTGTGTTTACTTCGTTTTAGATGCGTCGCAGTCTATGTCTTATGGCCGCACCATTTCAAAGCTTGAATATGCCACTTATATTATTGCTGCTTTGGCGCGTATTGCTAGTCAACAAAACGATCGCTTTGCACTTGCCGTGCAAACCTCAGATGGCACTAAATTAGTGCTACCACCATCGCGCGGGCTCGCACAATGGACAAGTTTGTGTGAGTTGTTGGCACGGGTCGAGGTCGATGGTGAAATGGACACCAATGCGACAATGTTAAAGTTTTCGCAACATTTGCATCAGCGTAGCGTAGTTATTTGGATGAGCGATTTCTTAGATCGCGCAGAGGATAGTGTGCAAAGCGCACGCGCCTTTAGCGGCCAGCGGCATGATTTATGGGCACTGCGGGTGCTTGATGGCGACGAAGTTGATTTCCCATTCACAGACTTAAGCCAATTCGAAGGCCTCGAAGACGATTTGCTGCTTAAGGCCAATCCGCTGGCGATTGCCGAAGCCTACCGGG
>JAQWRF010000073.1 GCA_029243845.1 Planctomycetota bacterium
CCGCCATCAGATTTTGAGAAACTGTTACGCTAATCCCAAATGGAAGACTACCAACACCTAATCGACATTACGCTGCATATCGGCGCCTTGCTACTTACTGCTTGGGTGGCTAACTTTGTGGCCAAGAAAATAATGTTGAGAATGATTCGTAAAATCGCGAACCGCAGCAAATCGACATGGGACAACGACCTCGTCGAGAAAAAAGTATTTGATCGCTTATCGCACGTCGCGCCAGCCCTAATTATTTATGCTCTCGCGCCTAGTTTTATTAAAGAAAACGATGCCGTAGTTGCAGTGCTCACTAAATTTTCATACGCCTACATCGCTTTGGTCGGCGCAGCTGTAGTTGATGCGCTGTTAAGTTTTGTAGTGCTACGCGCGAAAAAAACACCGGCGCTCGCCGACAAGCCCGTCAACAGTTGGGTGCAAGTTGTAAAAATAATGGTATGGCTATTTGCAGTCATTGTGATCATCGCCACCTTGCTGGATAAATCTCCGTGGGCTTTACTCGGAGGCCTTGGCGCATTAACTGCTGTACTCATGTTAGTGTTCAAAGACTCAATTATGGGGTTAGTCGCTAGCATCCAAATATCTGCATTAAACTTAGTGCGCGTTGGCGACTGGGTTGAAATTCCGAAGTATGGCACAGACGGCGATGTGATTGAAATATCTCTTAATACCATTCGCGTACAGAATTGGGATAAAACTATTTCTTCTGTTCCGACTTATGCGTTAATCAGTGATGGGTTCAAGAACTGGCGCGGCATGTCTGAATCCGGAGGACGGCGCATTAAGCGCTCGGTTCGCATCGACCTTAATTCAATTTGTTTTTTAGACGACAGCGCCTTTGACAAATTGACTAAAGTGCAGGCTCTAGCGCCATACCTAAAACAACGAAAGCAAGAAATAACCGAGTGGAATGCAAATCAGGATATCGATAACGCAAGCCATGTAAATGGCCGCCGCCTTACTAACGTCGGCACCTTCCGCGCATACCTTGAATCGTGGTTAGCCGCAAACCCGAGCATAAATAAAGACATGACGTTTTTGGTTCGCCAACTCTCTTCTGACGAGTTCGGGCTACCTATAGAAATATATATATTCAGCAGTGAGCAGCGATGGGCGCAATACGAAGGCATTATGGCCGATATTTTCGATCATGTCTTTGCAGTGCTACCTGAATTTAATTTACGCGCTTATCAGCGCCCGTCGGGCGCTGATTTTAGTGCGTAGCATTAATCTATATCCATTTCGCTAAGCAGGCGCGGTGCAGGCCACACATCACGCATCAGCCACAACACGTATTGGATATCCACAGAGATGTTTCTGCTGCGATCAGCATTCCAGCCAAAGTCGCCGCTGACGTTTTCGTAAACGCGGTCAAAATTCAATCCTACCAAACGCCCTTTGCCGTCCACTAATGGCGAGCCTGAGTTACCACCAGTAGTGTCGCCGTCTGTCAAAAAACAAATAGTGGTCTCGAGCAATTTATCGTCTTTAAGCACAGCATTACGAATAGCCGGCGGCACCGTAAATTCTTCGTCGCCTTTATGTTTAGCCATCATGCCAGCCACTGTGGTGTGTGAAGTATGCATTACGCCGTCGCGTGGCGAGTAAGGCTTGACAGTTGCCATGGACACGCGCAAGGTTGAGTTAGCATCAGAGTAAAAAAGCTTGCCGCGAAACTTTTCTTGAGCCTCTATCCATAGCGCTCCTACCTTTAATCGCTTGCCGCTAATGGTGTCACGGAACTCGCGCTGCGCAATGACTTCGTCTCTAATGTAAGCGCCCAATTCGGCAAAATTACTCATACCGCTGTCTTCTTGCGAATACCACGCATCAAAACCTTCGATGCGTTGAGCGCTTGGCAAGTTAGCTGCCCATTGCACTAATACTTCGTAAGTAGCGACATTAACCATTTCTTTTCCGGAGGGGAAGCTGCGCAATAAGTAGCGCAATCTCTCTAAAACAAAGTCGTGCTCTTGGCGGTCAATCTCTTGTAAATCTAAGCTAAGTAATTCGTTTAGCACAATGCCATATTTGCGCTGGCGTAATTCATCAGCGGCCACCCAAGTGCGAAACTCTACTTCTTGCTCGTGCTTAAGCTGCACCGTCTTATTGCGCGCCAGGCCATCGACCATGCCCGCAGCGTTTTTATAACCATTAGAGTAAGACTTAATAGTAGACTGCACCTCTAAGTGATTCTCTGCGCTTAAGCTGGCGTACTCTCTATAAGCGTCGATAATTGTGCCGTACAAAACGCGGCGCATGGGATAGTAATA
>JAQWRF010000347.1 GCA_029243845.1 Planctomycetota bacterium
CCGACGACATTGCTGCCGGGCGCATTGGCCAATTTTCAGCAGAAGATACTGTACGCCTCCCGACAAAAGATGGCTTCGGCCTAAATGTCGCGCCATCGTTAGTGGTGTTGCGTGATACTCCTCAAGAAGCTGTTACCGAAGAAGCAGCCGGTGGATTACGCGGACGTGCTGGCCGCGAGCAAGCTGCAGAAAAAACAGTTCACGATTACATCATATCTGTTTACGGTGGCAGCCTGCGCAAAGACGAATTCAAGCTACTAGAAGCCGAAGTATCGAACCCTAAAATAACAAAAACTGACGCTAAGCGCGAAGAAATAACTTCATACCTTGTCAGTGGAGGCCAAGGATATGACACTCGTTTTGATGTGTTCACCATTCAACTGCCTGACGCCAAAATAATTTTCATCTGGCAGTATCCGGCCTTTCCAGATAGTGCAAAGAAGCTAAAAAAATGGTCAAGTGCCGCTCGGACTTCGATGAAAACCTTCAAATATGATGCTAGCAAGGTCGAGGATTTTTCTGCTGGAGATGCTCCCGATTCCGATGACGACTATTCAGCTATTCTTAGCTTTCACCAGCAAGAAGTAGACCAGACTCCTGGCTGGAGGCTTCTGGAGACTCCCTCAAAGAATTATTTGATTAAGACTAATTGCGAAGATCGCAAAAGCATCAGCCTTGCCATCAAGCGTCTTGAAGCGTCGCGTAAACTGTTCGAAGAAGATTTTCCTCCGGCCGAGCCGATAACCAATGTTTCGGTAGTACGCATTTGTGAGACTAACGAAGAATTTCAAATGTTTAGTGGTATGGGCAACGGTGTTGCTGGTTATTTCTCACCATCCTCCGAGGAGTTGGTGCTGTACTTCGGAGAAAATAGCAATGGCCTTGACTTAACACTTGCTGTTATGACCCACGAGGGGTTCCACCAGTACTGTCACTTCTTATTCAACCGAGCTGCTGCCCACCGCTGGTACGACGAGGGCCATGGCGATTACTACGGAGCTTTTAAGCTAGTCGGCAGCAAGCTTAAGCCTAACGAGGACATGAAAGGTGGCTTGGCGCGCATACCTGAAATAAAGAGAATGATTGCTAATGGCGATGTGGCGCCTTTATCGGATCACTTGCGTTACACTCACCCCGAATGGCAAGGGCAAGGGCCATCAGGCGTGTCTTGTTATGCACAGTCTTTCACAATCATTTACTTCTTGCGCGAAGGAACTCGTGGTCGAGTAAGTTCTAAGTATTTCAAAAAAGAATATAAAGACATTATTCCGAACTACATAGCCAGCCTACATGCCGGCTACGTGAAAGCTTACGCGGACTACGTTGAAGATCAGGAAGAGAGTCTAAAAACAGCACTCGAGGCCGACGCCGACGAAGAGATTATTGATAACCTAAAAGAGAGAATCAGCAAGCCATGGCTTTATCTTGATAGCGAAGAAAAAAGAACGATTAGCTACAAGGCTATCGACGACTCATGGGGTAAGATAGACGAATCCGAGTTCGAAAAGAACTGGCTGAATTACATAGACAACGAGCTTTAATGAGCTCCGCGGTCACCAGCCCCTTCACGGTCGCTCCATCTGAAAAGGCGACGTGTGATGAACAAATAAACGGGCTTTACGCACGTCATCCAAATTTTGGCTGGGATGGACTTCTTTGCTAACAAAATAAAGTCTTCGTCCGTCAAGGTACTAGGATAGTAGGTGCGTTGGTGTTTTAAAACGTGACGAAAATCTTCACGGCACTGCGTATTAAAGAATAGGCTGAAGGATGTCGCGCAGCTTGCGAGTTGCATGTCGATTAATCCAGGTCGTCCGTCGTCGGTAACGATAATATTTGGCTCTTTAGCAAGGTCGTTGTGCGTCACTTTGGCGGCATGCATCTGTCGGAGGAGTTCTTTGAGCTGTTCAAAGAATAGCGGATGTGGCTTGCCATGAATATGCAGAGGAGCCCCACTGATGTAACTACGCACGATCTGTTGACGATTATGCGAAATGATGTGCGGGAACCCAGATTCGGAGGCATTGCACTTTTCTAACCGAGTTAACGCCTTTATTTCACGGCGGGCAAGAGAAGCAGCCAAGGGTCGCGTCCACCAGCGAGCGAAATTGAGGTCACGGCGAATTGCAAGCTGTGGAATTGCCGAGGAATCGCTAAAATAGATTAGCTCTACACGCCCGAACAAATCTTGTTTGAGAATTTTCGGCGCTTGGTGTAGATCGCTCATAAGCAA